>DASQCY010000314.1:0-8146 GCA_035634495.1 Allostellaceae bacterium | reverse complement strand
GGAGCACAGCACACCAAGTCCCTCGGCATAGGCGGCCATGACGCCGTACTCGATGCCGTTGTGCACCATCTTGACGAAGTGCCCGGCGCCGTTCGGTCCGCAATGCAGGTAGCCCTGTTCGGCGGTGCCGCCCATCTTCTCACGTCCGGGTGTGCGCGGGATGTCGCCCCTTCCGGGGGCAAGCGTCGCAAAGATCGGGTCGAGACGTTTGACCACCTCCGGCTCGCCGCCGATCATCATGCAATAGCCGCGCTCCAGCCCCCAAACGCCACCGCTGGTCCCGACATCGACATAGTGGATCTGCTTTGGCGCCAGCTCCTTGGCCCGCCGGATGTCGTCGATGTAGTAGGAATTGCCACCATCGATCAAGATGTCGCCGGGTTCCAGCGACGGCAGCAGGTCGGCGATGCTCTTGTCGACGACGGCCGCCGGAACCATCAGCCAGACGGCGCGCGGCTTCTCCAGCTTCGTGACAAGCTCGGCGAGCGAGGAAGACCCGGTCGCCCTTTCCCTCGTCATCTCACTGACCGCGTCCGGCGACATGTCGAAGACGACGCAATCATGCCCGCCCTTCAACAGACGCCTGACCATGTTGGCGCCCATCCGGCCGAGGCCGATCATTCCGAGTTGCATGGGTGACCTCCTTTCAGATTACGATATCTCTCGATCTGCGATAAAATCGGCGAAGTCATAGGCCAGCAAATCGCCGATGCGCTCGACCGTCAGGTCGGCGGCGGGATGATACGAGGCGGCGTCCGAGGCGTGGGCGAACTGGCCTTGCCGCGGCAGCACCGTCGTCACCCGGCGGCCCCAAATCTTTTTGACCGCAGCCAGAATCCGAGGTTTGTCGTCCACCAGAACGTAATGGCCGGCCGGATAGCGTTGCGCGACGTCATCGAGCTCTGCTTCCTTGTGGATGTATATCAGCACATGACCGTCGACGGTCTCGGAGATGCCGGAGCGCTCCACCTTGCGCGGTTGGAAGACGACGTCGCCGTCCGACAAGATGACCGTCCGTGCCCAACCGCGGAACCGCTCGAGGACGTCGAGGGCGCCCGGGTAGAGCCGATTGGCGAACGGGTAATCCACCAGATACGAGGACATCGCCAGGAGGTGGATGTCCTTCGGATGCTCGACCCGATACCGCTGCAAAGCCCCGAGGTAATCCCGGTAGCCCAGCTCGACAAAGAGCTGCTCGAGGATCGCCCAGTAACGGTCGCGGCACGCCGCCCCGAACTCGCGTTCGAGATGACGCCGGAGATCGGCTTGGATGCGGTCATTGTCCAGCAATGTATTGTCCACATCGACGAGGAAGACGGTTTGGTCCGGCGTGATCATCGGAGGAACTCGCACTTGGGCGGGCGCAGCTGCTGCTGGCTGATCGTTAATTTGGCCATCGCTCATGCCCTTTCCAGGTGACGCGTGTCGTTCCACAGCCGGATGGCCGGCTCGGCGAGGTTGTGTTCGTAGCCGAGCGGGGCGGTGCCGACGAAACCCGCCAGCTCGCGCGTCTTGACCGCACGCTGCAGAGGGCTGGTGAAGGTTTTGGTAGAGGCCAATCCGCGCAATCGCGCGCCGAGAGCGCGGGCGTTGCGCTTGCCGCTTTCGGTCAGCGGTAGATCGGTTCGCCCGGTATTCTGGCCTGACAGGCTCCAAGCGGTTTCGCCGTGCCTCGCCAGATAGATGACCGGAAGCGCTTCAGCCACGATCTTCTCCCCATGTTCGAGCCGCCTTCGCGACGGGGAGCGCCACGGACCTCGGGGCAAGGCGCCGCCATAAGAGGCCTCCCTCGATGGCTTGCCAAGCGCCGAGCACCGGTACTCCGATCGCCAGATCGCGTGCCCGCTTGAGAAGCGAAAGTGCGAGTGCCATCTCCGGCGTCAGCCCGAAGGCGCCGCCGAGTAATATATAAGCTCCCTCCTGAACTCCAACCGCGTTGGGTATCGCAAAAGCGACGGTGCGGATCGCGTAGAGCAGGCTCTCGATCACCAGCACCGCCGCAAAATCGAGCGCTCGGCCGGCGAGGCGAAGCGCAATCCAGACTTCAAGCGCGCTCGCTACCCAACAGACGAGGTGGAGAAAGAAACCGCTCCACAAACCGGCTCTGCGCCGATAGGTGCAGCCCAGCTCAGTATGAACCGAGGCGGCGCCGGCGGCGGTCCGGTCGGCCCAGCCGCGCCCGAGTGCACGAGCGAAACGATCGAATAGAGCAAAGCCGTGACGCTGGACAACCACGAATGCGATCGCGATCAGCGAGGCCACGGCCGTTCCTGTTATAATCGGAAGGGCGAACTGCAAATCTGGGCGCAAATGGAGCAGCAGAAAGAGGCCAAGGGCGGTGTAAGCGAGCTTGGCGAAGAATTCGAGCGTGAGATCAACAATCGTGCTCGCCGTGGCGACCGGACCCGGCACCCCCGCTACGGTCACCGCGCGTGCGCCAAGCACGCACCCGCCCATCTGGGACAATGGCAGGACTTCAGAGCCCGCGTCGCGGGTCAACCGCCCCCAGATGAAAACCCACGCGGGCGTGTCGGGTACGAGCGCCCACCAAGCGATTCCCATGACCGCGATCAGCGCCAGGTGGATCAAGCAAATCGCCGCGAACCCACGCCAACCGATTGCAACCAGCGACCGGATCACGGCATCGGCGCCAAAATGGACGACGAGCGCCCCAATCGCGGTCAACCCGACAGCCGCGCCGATGATAGGAACGAACCTCACGCGTTCGCTTCGCACGACGGCCTGATACCTGCCCAAGCCATGATAGAGGCAGCGAAATCCCGCGGATTCGGCAAATTAGCCGGACGAACGGCGCGGCTGGAGCGCCTCGCGGAATGCTTGTGGCACCGTAATGTTCGGCGTCGCGGCGTATTGCTTCATTACCTTGCCGACATTCTCGTCGATCTTGCGGACATCGATGACGTGTATCCCGGCTTTGGCGGCTAGATAGCCGTAATAGAACATTGCCGCAGCGGCTTTGTCGTCGTCTGCGGCACCGAGCAGATTAGAACAGCGAGCGTGCTCGACCTCCCACAGCCCAGGGGCGATTTGCGCCTCGGAGGGAGCCGGCGTCGAAGGGGACGGCGCGGGGGATGTTGCCGGAGCAGGAGACACAGCGGCCTGCGCCGGTTGCTGTGTTTGCGGAGCGCTGGAGGCGAGCCAGAGCGCCAATAGAACGGGCACGAACCGCGCGTTCATCTCTCGCCCCTTGGCGTCGCGCAGCAGATCGACCCTCGGGCCGGCATCAGTAACAATACCCGGAGCTGCGTGCGGTGCCCCGGCGGACAGCTCCGCCGACCGCCCCCACACCCGCACCAATCGCCGCACTGCGCCCTGCGTTTCCCCCGATCGCTCCGATCAGCGCTCCACCGGCGGCCCCCCGGGCGGCCCCGCGGAATGGCCCAGGCGTCACTGCTTGGCACGGCGGCCGCCCGTAATAACTCGGTGGCGGATAATACTGCGCATATTGAGGAGCCGAGGAGGCAGGAATTGCAGCAAGAGTCCAAGCTGCTGTGCAACAGAATATCATGAAACAAACCATTTCAACTCCGCGCCGCTTCTCACAAGGCCGAACCATGTTACGGCGGCGCCGTGTGAACGGCAATGGTAGTCAAGCAAACGATTTCTGCTATCGGTCCGGGTGACGAGATTATTCGGAGCCCCGTTCGCTTGCCGGTTCGAGCGGGCCCGTGCTAGCTTTGCCGGCTGATGCAGCCTCGAAGCAGGGTGAGGAGGAACAGATGGCAGCTGGCACGGCCGCCCAGACCACCACCGGCGAAGAGGCCGCGATGCAAGCGGTCGCCGCCGCGATGCGAGACGCAGCGGCAACGGCCTCTGACCATGCCGCCAAAGTGAAAGAATCGGCAAGCGAGGCGGGAACCACGGCGCTCGAGAGCATCTCGCGGATGGTCTATACGGGCTCATACGTGCTGGCGTACGGCCTCGTCTATGCTACGGTGTTTGTCGCCCGGTCACTGCCGCAGGAGAACCCGATCATGCGAGGGTTTCGCGACGGTGGGCGGGCGGCCATGGGCGAGCTCGATACCGGCTAGGCACCCGAGCCCGAGCTGGCGTGGGTGGTTGTTAAGGCCCTGCCGCCGCGCCGGTTGACCGGTCGTTCGACGCGCGTATAGTCGCGGCGCCGAGGGGCGGGCGTGGCGGAATGGCAGACGCGGCAGACTCAAAATCTGTTGTCCGAAAGGACGTGGGAGTTCAAGTCTCCCCGCCCGCACCAAAATAAATCAATCTGTTGCGAGAAAAGCCCTTAAAGATGGACCGAACCGATCGCGAAACTGTCCGTACAATGTCCGCAAACCAAAGTCCATTGTTGCCGACGCGCGGCAAGCAGCAGAGTCACGGGTGTGGCGATCGCGCCTCGGTGACGACGGCGGCGACAGAAGGCCGCCGGCCTCCCGGCTTCGTCTTTTCAGCCCGGCTGCGACGAGCCCGGAGTATCACCCGCCATCCGGCGGTCCTCGGCGGCTTCACGCGCAGGCGGCTGATGCGGGCCGCTTCCCTCGGCGTGCGAAAAGACCTGTTGGCGGTAGGGGCGGCATAGGCGCAGTCTTCCGCCCCGCGGGGTGCGAGGACGCGCTCGATCTCGGTGAGCTCGGCCTGCCTTTCCATCGCGTCGCCGCGCGGTCGCCGCGGCAGCTGGCGTCCCGTTTGTCGGTCTTTGGCTCGCAGCTCCGGCAGCGACGATGCAGGGGCGCCTGCGCACCCGCCGCCACGATGCCTCCGATGCCTCTCCGAAAGTCCTCGCGAGCGGCTCCGGTAAGATCCGGGCCGATGGACTGGGTTCGCATCGATGCCGGCACCGGGCCGGCGGATTGTCTGCCCGCCGTGCGACCGCACTCTCGCGTTGGGCTGATCGCCAGCGGCCAGTCAAATCGAAGGCGGCCTTCCGCGGACCCGCTTTGCCTCGATCTGCTGCGCTAGCTGCAGGCGACGCTCGGGACCGAGATCCTCCGGCGTGCTCTTGGCCTTCCTCCTGGCCCGGCTGCGCGTCTCTGCCGCCCTCCGGACCTTTCCTCTATCCTGTTTCGATCCACGATCCCCGGACATCCGCGTCTCCCATAGAACACACAATTTTGACTGGCCGCATGCCGAGTTGATCCAAGTCAACCGAGAGCCCGTGGTTACGAGATCCCGCGGTGCGGGTGGAACGCCAATGCGGCGCTATTCGCCAGCGGAGGGTGTGCCAGCCCTTCTCGCGTCTTCGTCCAACAGCCGTCGAAGCCGCTTTATTGTCTCGTCCGCCTCGCTGACTTGACCAAATGCCTTCTCCAGGATTTTGGTGTGGCGGAGCGAAATGCCCGCGGCTGTCGCGTCGGTTCCCAATAGGCGGAGCGCGGCTACCAGATAATTGGTAATGGCGGTCAGCCGCTCAGTGAGCTCCTGCAGAGCAGCCAAGGTTGCTTCGCGCAAATCTGTGGACGGCCGGGAATCGGGCTCGTATCCGGCCCGCGCTCGATGACCGATTTGGCTCAGCTCCGCCTCCGTTTCTGGGATCAGCTTCGCGATGTTCCGCCGCTTGGCCTGAACTTAAACGCACCGATGGGGGCGCGCCAAAAAAAATAACCCGCGATCTCCGCCGTCTCCCCTTGCCGGTACCTGGCCGATAAGGCCCCGAGTCACTTTGACGCACACTATGACATCCGGCGCGGCGCCGAGAGCGTATCCCGCACCGCCTGCAGCGCGCCGTCCAGGTGGAGGTAGCGTGGTCGAATGCGGCGGCCGCCTTAAGCGCCTCGAGGTCAGGTATTCTCATCGTTCGGCGTTCGGAGACGATCAGCTTCTCGTCTTGCAGGCGCCGCAGCATGCGGTTGGCGTAAACCTCGGAGATACCGAGCGCATCGCCCAGCTCTACCTGAGTCAGGGGCAGCAGGTAGTGATGATCGACGTTCCCCCACCAACCTTTGCTCGAACATCTCGCAAAGAAGATGCGCGACGCGCTCATAGGCATCGCGCCGGCCTATCGCGGTGATGCATTCACGGTGGATCCCTGCAGCTGAAGAGAGCTCCACCACATCGCGACGCTTACATGTGGACGATCGATTATCTCGGCGATGAGCCGCTCGCGGTCGATCCACGCGACGGTCGTGGGGCCGAGGGTGACAATCCCGTAATCGGTTGTCCTAAGCAGCAGGCTGTGGAGCTCGGACATGTCGTCGGCTGGCTATAGGGCCCCAGCCATGACGAACGTCGCCGACCGCTCGATCCCTCGGGTGGGCAGAGACGATTGACATTTGGGATCATGGCGGACGACGCCTGTGTCACCTTCCTGAAGTGGTGCTTGCCGCGGCTCGAACTTCGCTGGCCGGGCTACCGCAAAGTGTGGCGGCTCCTAGGCAAGCGCCTCAGCCGGCGGCTCGTCGATTTCGTCGCCCAACAATTGCTGTCGGAAGTCGCCGCGATGGTCAGCGCAAGAGGCGACGACGCAGATACGTTGGGGATGGCGTGGCGGTTTGACGTTCAGGGCGACTGGCCGGCGCTCGGCTGTACCGTGATCGCCACAGATGCCGAAGAAACGATCATCGAACGGGCCAAGGCTGCCTGCTACGACGCCGGCTCGCTGAAAGATCTACCGCAGGTGTGGATAGGGCGGCCTTCACCAGATCGGGCCCGCTGTGCCTCACGTCCGAATTTCACCAAAACGTCGACCTCGCACTGCAAGACATCCGCCAGTCGATGCCTAATGGCCTGTTCGATCTGATCCTCTGTCGCAATCTTGTCTTCACCTATTTCGATGAAGCGGTGCAGCGCCGTATCTTACGCCAGCTGCACAGCTCCTCCGCGGCACCTTCGGCTCCATCGTCCATCGCCCGCGCCGATCGCGATAGACTGCGCGACATTGCGGGCAGACCGTGTTGTCATGCGGCTTTTGCTGAGGTTGGTGAGGATCGAGATGGGATCCTCTTGGGCGTGTCCCGCGATGCGCCGCGTCGTTTTTGGCCTCTGCGACCTGAGGTTCGATTGCTTCATATTCGCTCCATGGCTCGACCGCAGACCCGGATCCTCCCGGCAATCCGGTAGGGACACTCTGCCAAGCGTCGCCGGTTAGTCCATTGACCTGGGTCAATGACCCATCGACGGGACAGCGAAGTCGTCGCGCGGACTCATATCGCCTCGCCAAAAAACGTTCGGCACAGGGCATCGCGCAACTTTTCCGGCCGCAACTCTTCGAGGTGCTTCGCGCGCCGCCGAAGGTGGCGGCGAAGATCCCAGAGTCGGTGCCAAGCACACTGTCGGACAGGTCTGGACGACTCTCGCAAGATGGACTGGCCCTCGCCGTCAGCCGCGAGGCCCGGAAAGGTCGCCAAGATGTCCTCCACGGTCGGCGCGAGCTCGATACCCCGCAACATCTTCAGCGACGTTTCTCGGGTGATATTGCGGCACTCAACTTCGGGCGCGACTGGCAGGCTGGTTTTGAAGTAAAGGCCGCATGCCAAATTATTCGCGTTCAACCTCTCCGCCAGAAGGAGCTACAAGCCATGAACAAATCTCATCAATCGATCGCGGCGATTGCGGTGGTAGCAGCACTCGGAGTGGCAAGCCCAGCTAACGCACAACAACACGCTGCCGCCCTTGGCGATCTGATGACCGCGTTCGTGCAGCCACGCCACATTAAGCTCGGTCTTGCTGGAAGTGAGCAGAACTGGCCGTATGCCGCCTATGAGCTCGATCAGCTGCGCGAAACCTTAGCTGACGTCGCCGAGATACTGCCGAAATATCGGGATCTGTCGATCCCCGACATGATCACGTCGACGGTCAAGGAACCGCTGGCTGCACTCAACCGGGCAATCCAGGCTAGGGACGGCAACCAGTTCAGTGCGGCCTACGGACAACTGACGGCGTCGTGCAACGCTTGCCACCAGAGTTACGATCGCGCAGCGATCGTAATCCGGCCGCCGACGGTCGCCGCCTTTCCGGATCAGGATTTCCGCCCGCTTTCGAAATAAGGCCAAATAAGGCGTCAAATTTCGCCCTCCCGACCGTGCAGATTTTCGGAGCGAGATCGAAGCGCACGATCAGGAAGAGCGCGATCGGAAATAGCAGGTTGGCCGGAAAGGCGGCAAGAAACTGATCGCGGCGGCATCATTGAGCGCGGGCAGCCGTCGGGGAAGGCGATTCGACGACCGAGCCG
>DASQCY010000313.1:0-1893 GCA_035634495.1 Allostellaceae bacterium | reverse complement strand
CTCGGCCAAGCTCGATGAGATCCTCAGCAAGGATCCGGATGTCGAGAAATGGAGCACCTATGTCGGACGCGGCGCGATCAGATTTTATCTGCCGCTCAATGTCGAGCTTCCCAACGATTTCTTCAGTCAGTTCGTCGTTATAGCAAAGGATGTCGCGGCCCGTGACCGGCTGCGCACGAAGCTCGAACGTGTGCTCCAAGATGATTTCCCGGGCGCCGTGAGCCGCGTCGTTCCGCTGGAGCTCGGGCCGCCCGTGGGATGGCCGGTGCAATATCGCGTCAGCGGTCCGAGCGTGAACGAGGTGCGGGATATTGCCTTTCGTCTTGCTGAGATCGTCGCATCGGATAACCGCGCCAGGCGGGTCAATTTCGATTGGATCGAGCCGGGGAGGAAAATTCGCGTCCGAATCGATCAGGACCAAGCGCGGCTGCTCGGCTTGAGCTCGGAATCGATCGCGGCGAAGATGAACACCGTGATGTCGGGCGCAGTCGTCACCCAGGTGCGGGACGGCATCTATCTGATCGACGTGGTGATGCGGGCCACCGACGAGCAACGCCTTTCACTTTCCACCCTGCGCAACCTGCAATTCCCGCTCCCAAATGGGCGCACGGTCCCACTCGGTGTATTCGCGGTCTTGGATTTCGAGCAGGAATTCCCGCTGATCTGGCGCCGTGACGCCGTTCCGACCTTGACCGTCCAAGCCGACGTGGCGCAGGGCGCCTCACCCGAAGCGGTGGTCAATGCGCTCGCTCCTGCGGTTGCGAAGCTCGAAGGGAGCCTGCCGAGATCTTATCACATCGCGGTGGGCGGTACGGTCGAGGAGAGCGCGCAGTCGCAAGCCTCGGTTTACGCCGTCGTTCCCCTGATGTTGTTCATCACTATCACGCTGCTGATGATGCAGCTGCAGAGTTTCAGCCTGCTGTTTCTGGTATTGAGCGTCGTCCCGATGGGACTCATCGGCGTGGTCGCCGCACTGCTGATTTTCAACAAGCCTCTCGGCTTCGTGGCAATTCTCGGCATCTTGTCGCTGCTGGGGATGATTGCGCGCAACGGCGTGATCCTGATCGATCAGGTCGAGACTGTCCGGGCAGAGGGCAGGGCGATATGGGACGCCGTCGTCGAGGCGGCGATGTCCCGATTCCGCCCGATCATGTTGACGGCGATATCGACCGTTCTCGGCCTGATCCCGATCGCGCCCACCATATTCTGGGGGCCGATGGCTTACGCGATCATGGGGGGCTTGCTGGTGGCGACGCTGCTGACGCTGCTGTTTCTTCCCGCACTCTACGTTGCCTGGTTTCGCGTCAAGCCGGTCGTCGGCGAGCAAGGCCGACACGCACGATCTGCGGCGGCGACTTGACGCTTCGCCGCTTGCGAGTGAGCACCGTTCTTCACTGTCGCATGGCGATGCTCCTCACGCATGCATAGAGCGGATCCCGCGCCGAGGGTGGGCGGGCGTAACGCGCCACGAAGATTGCAGACGGTTCCTTCAAATGCGGACCGCGAGACAGGGATCGCGTTGACCGGCATTCACCCGAACGTCAGGGGGCTTTCCCTGCGGCGTGGTGACTTCTCATGCCGGTATGACCATCCCGGACACGGGGTCGACCCACACAAGGTGATCTTCGATGGCCTTGACCCCGGGAATACGTTCCGCGGCCACGCGGATCGCCCCGCGCTGCCGCTCATCGAGCAGCGTGCCCGAAAGGTGCACAACTCCGTTGCGCACCACGACGTTAATGAGGCCGACTGGAGCCCACCGCTGGCTCTTGAGTTCCGCATAGAGCCGCTCGCGAATGGACGTGTCACTGGCCGGCCCGGGCTTCGTCTCGGCGGCAACGCTCGCCAGCGCGTGCAATAGATTGGCGCGGGTCACGATGCCGACGAGCTTGC
>DASQCY010000312.1:0-2086 GCA_035634495.1 Allostellaceae bacterium | reverse complement strand
CTCGCGGAGAACGCGATGACGTTGAGAACAGGGTTGCGGGCGGCGAGTCTGAGCGCCGCCTTCGCGGCATTGGCTGTTTCCGCCTCGATCGCCGAGGAGACCCCGAAGCCCGGCGGCACTTTGACGTATATGATCCCGGCGGACGGGCCGCCGAGTTTTGACGGCCACCGCGAGGCCACCTATGCCACGGTTCACTCCGCGGCTCCCTATTACAGCGTCTTAGTACGGGTTGATCCGAACAATCCCGGCTCGGCGACCGACTTCGTTTGTGATCTGTGCACGGCGATGCCAGAGCCGACCGACGGCGGGAAGACGTACACCTTCAAGATCCGCGACAGCGTCAAATTCCACGACGGCTCGCCATTGACCGCTTATGACGTGGCCGAGAGCTGGCGCAAGATCGTCGATCCGCCTGAGGGTGTCACCAGCGCCCGCCAGAGCTTTTACGTCATGGTCGACAAGATCGAGGCGCCCGATCCCTTGACGGTAGTCTTTCGGCTCAAATTTCCGACCAGCGCATTTCTGCCGGCGCTCGCCGACCCCTTCACCTGGATCTACAAGAAGGAGATCCTCGACAAGGACCCTCGCTGGTATGAGAAGAACATCCTCGGCTCCGGGCCGTTCAAGTTCGTTGAATACCAGGCCGGTCAGTCGATCAAGGGGGAACGCAACCACGACTATTACCACAAGGGATTGCCCCATCTGGACGGCGTGACCGGCATCTATGCCGACAAACAGGCGGTGCGGGTCGAGGCGATCCGCAGCGACCGTGCGGCGATCGAGTTTCGCAGCTTTCCGCCCTCGGCGGTCGACGAGCTCGTGGGCGCGCTCGGCGACAAGGTTACGGTGCAGACGAGCGATTGGAATTGCGCTCTGATCGTCACCCCAAACCATAAGCGAAAACCCTTCGACGATGCCCGCGTTCGCCGTGCACTGACCTTGGCGATGGACCGCTGGCACGGGGCACCGGCACTGTCAAAGATCGCGATCGTGCATACTGTCGGCGGCATAGTGTTTCCCGGTTCGCCCTTGGCGGCGACCAAGGAAGAGCTGGAGCAAATCGCCGGGTACTGGCCGGACATCGAGAAATCACGCGCCGAAGCGAAGCGTTTGCTGAAAGAGGCAGGGGCCGAGGGCCTGAGTTTCGAATTGTTGAACCGCAGTGTCGACCAGCCCTTCAAATACCTCGGCATTTGGCTGGTCGACGAGTGGAACAAGATCGGGGTGAAGACCACGCAGCGTGTGTTGCCGACCGGGCCGTGGTTCGAGGGTCTGCGCAATGGCAGCTTTGATGTCGCCATTGAAGGCAACTGCCAGAGTGTGATCAACCCAGTGCTCGATGTCAGCAAGTACCAGCCGCGCTCGGCATTCACCGAGCAGTACGGAAATTTCGATGATTCCCACGATATCGATCTCTATCAGAGCATGCTGCATGAGACCGATCCGGCAAAGCAGCGCGCACTGATGCGGCAATTTGAGAAGTACGTGCTCGACGAGCAAACGCACGAAATTATGACCCTGTGGTGGTACCGAATCGTCCCCCACCGCTCCTATGTCAAAGGCTGGAAGATCGGTCCGAGCCATTTCCTCAACCAGGACCTGGCGACAATCTGGCTCGATAAATGAGGTCGCGTCCGCCCGCCCTATCCCGTCGCACCGGCGAAAGCCGGTGCCCATTTCGGGCATGGGTCCCTGCCTTCGCCGGGATGACCCTTGTGGCAGGGTCGTTGGCCGCGCCAGCAGCCGCCGGTGAGGCGCTAAAACCGGGTGGCACACTGACCTATGTGATCGCCGCCGATGCGCCGCCCAGCTTCGACGGCCATCGCGAGGCAACATTCGCAACCGTCTATTCTGCTGCACCGTTTTACAGTGTGCTGATACGCGTCGACCCCAAGAACCCGTCGTCCAATAACTTTGTCTGCGATTTGTGCACCGAGATCCCTCCGCCGACCGATAATGGCAAGACCTACACTTTCAAGATCCGCGAAGGCATCAAATGGCACGATGGCTCACCACTAACCGCCGCTGACGTGGCCGCGAGTTGGAACAAGATCATCGATCCCCCTGAGGGGGTCGCCAGCGCGCG
>DASQCY010000311.1:0-3367 GCA_035634495.1 Allostellaceae bacterium | reverse complement strand
ATGCGCAACCAAATCTCGCCAGTAGTAATTGGCGACATTTCCAGCCGAACCGCTCCCGAGACGCCCGGTACAAGCACCAAAAGCGCCGCGGCGATCGCCGGCATCCAGCGCCGGCACTCCGAAATTGGGACGAGAGACGATGCCCCGAGGAGCGCGGGTAATGAGGCGGCAAGCACCGTCAGAAAGCTCAACCCATAAATGCCGATCCAGGCTACGCACTGCAAGACCGCGATCGCGCCCGGAAAATCGCCGGACCACGTCGACCCGATCAGGTTCCAGGGGAGCCCGGTAAATGCGTGGCCCCGGATCCATTCGGCGGCGGTCCAAGCAATCGCAAATCCGAAAACCCGCGCGGTCCCCGACAATCGCAAATGGTTGGTCGCGAGATTGGTGGCCAGCAAGGCGATGCCTGCATAGAGCGCGAACACCGCCGGCAGCCCCGCAGCCGCAATCGGCACCAGCCACCAGAAAGTGGCGATATCGACAAAGAGCGCGCCCGAAATCCAATAAAGCCCCGCCACGAAAAACCCGAAGCCGAAGGCATAGCCGAGACCGAAGGAAGCGCTCGGACCGGAGCTGCCTTCATCGAGCCACAGAAGCCCGGAGAAGGCCACGACGAGTAAAGGGCTCAGATCCACGGGCGGCAGTGTTGCGACGGCGCTGACCCCCAATAAAAAGGCGACCCCATAGCGTCGCCAGCCCGACAACCCCACGAGTTCGTGGGCCAAACGGCAGAGCGGTGCGTGGATCTCCGACCCAAGTCGGACGCGTGCGACGGAAACCCTAGACACCAGCCGCGTCTCGACCGCTGGTCGCCGCCGGTGGGTTGCGCACGCGGAGCCGCTTAATCCGACGCGGATCGGCATCGAGCACCTCAAACTCGATCCCCGACGGATGGGCGATAACCTCTCCCCGTTTCGGGACACGGCCGGCGAGGCTTGAAACCAGCCCGCCGAGCGTATCGACCTCTTCCTGCTCTGCAGTCGGGCGCAATCTAGTACCTTGACGCTCTTCCAGCACCTCAATCGGGGTGCGCGCGTCGACGATCAGCGTACCGTCCGCGCGCTCGGTCAGGCTGGGTCTGTCCGGCACATCATGCTCGTCCTCGATCTCGCCGACGATCTCCTCGATCAAATCTTCGATCGTCACCAGCCCATCGATACCGCCAAACTCGTCGACCACCATGGCGATGTGGGTCCGCGTTTGGCGCATCTGGACGAGCAGGTCGAGAGTCGGCAGCGATGGTGCGATGAACAGCACTTTGCGAAGGATCGGTGACAGCTTTGCCTGCTGTCGATCCGCGGCCGGCCCCAGCACGTCTTTGACGTGTATGAAGCCGATCACATCGTCGAGGGTTTCGCGATAGACGGGGACCCGCGAATGGCCCTGCTCTACCATACATTTCACTACCTCAGGGAAGGCCGTCTCGACGTGGAGGGCGACAATGTCGATGCGTGGCACCATCACGTCCGCAGCCGTCCGGTTGTGGACTTTGAGAATATTGCCGATCAGGAGGCGCTCATGCGCGCTGAGAGGGTGGGGACCTTCGGTTGAGGGCTCCTCGATCATCTCGTCGATCGTTTCGCGCAAGCTCTCGCCGTCGCGCGCACGCCGGATCAGCCGCAAAAGGTTGCGTAGACGTGCAAACGACCGATCGGGCTCAGCCTGCCCGCCGCCCTCGGGCGGCTCGGGGTCGCTCATGTAAAAATAGGCTCAGGTTCGTTGGACAAGTGAATGTCGCGATAGGGATCCGGAACACCTAGCTTGGCCAGTATCGAAGTTTCCAAGTGCTCCATTCTGATCGCATCAGCCTCTCTTCGATGATCATAACCAAGCAGATGGAGGACGCCGTGCACGATCAGATGGCGAACGTGGTAACAGAACGGTTTAACCTGCTCGTTCGCTTCACGAGCCACCGTCTCGAAGGCGAGCACAACGTCGCCGAGCAGAAGCGGCGCGCCGGGTGTGACATGCATCCCCGGTTCCCAGGCCCGAAATGCAAGCACATTGGTCGAAACATCCTCGTCCCGGTACCTCCGATTGAGCTGCAGCTGCTGGGCGTCGTCGGTCAGCGTGATCGACAGTTCGACTCGCCTCGGCGATGTGAACCCCATTGCTGCAATGCCGTCGATCAGCGCGACCCGCGCAGCATCTCGAGCAAGCCGCTGGGCGTCCGGACAAACGCGTCTCCAACCGATACATGGTGAGGCGATATCGATCGCCGCGACAGGTTTCATGGCTGTTCGTCAACGTGCGCCGCTTGCTCACGCGCCTCGTAGGCGCGCACGATACGAGCGACAAGCTCATGTCGGACCACATCCTCGTCAGTGAACCGCACGGTGGCGATCCCGTCGACTCCGTGCAAGGTTTCCAGCGCTTCGGCCAGGCCTGAGCGGATTCCTGCGGGCAGATCTACCTGGGTCGGGTCGCCTGTCACCACCATGCGCGATGCCTCCCCGAGCCTGGTCAGGAACATTTTCATCTGTACCGGGGTTGTGTTCTGCGCCTCGTCGAGGATGACAAAGGCGTGCGACAGGGTGCGTCCGCGCATGAAAGCGATGGGCGCCACCTCGATTTCTCCGCTGCCTAGCCTCTTGGCTAGTTGATCGGCCGGCAGCATGTCGTTCAGCGCGTCGAAGATCGGTCTCAGGTACGGGTCGACTTTGTCGCGCAGGTCGCCGGGTAGAAAACCCAGCCGTTCACCGGCCTCGACGGCCGGCCGAGAAAGGATAATCCGCTCGACGCGTCCCGTCATCAGGAGGTCCACCGCCGCAGCGACCGCGAGGTAGGTCTTGCCGGTGCCGGCGGGTCCCAGCCCGAAAACGAGCTCATTATCGCGCAGCGCCTTGATGTACATTGTCTGCCCCGGAGAACGCGCTGCGATGCGCCGTTTGCGGGTGCGGAACGCTGTATCCCCCCGCCATAGGACGGGGTTCTTGTCGGCGAGCTCGGCCGCGGCGAGCCGAATTGCAGCCTCGACCGCAGGCAAATTAACCTCCTGACCTCGTTTGAGACGGTCGTAGAGCTGAGACAACGCGACTTGGGCGGTACTCGTCGCCGAGGCAGGGCCCGAGATAGCGAGCCGGTTCCCACGCGTAACAACCGAGACGCCAAGTTGTCGCTCGATCCGATCGAGGTGCTGATCTCGCTCGCCGTACAGCAAAGGGAGCAGCAGGTTGTCGTCAAATTCCAACTGGGTACGGCCTTCAACCTGTTCGACAGCAGGCACTTCAGAGGCGAGAGTGGTCATGCTGCGGCGGCCGGGGCGAGAGAGCCCGCGAGGCTATTGGTGCTCGCCGCTGAAATCAAAACGGGGACGATCTCGCCGAGCCGCGCCGGCGCCGCGACGTGGACGCTTTGGAGATAG
>DASQCY010000310.1:0-9491 GCA_035634495.1 Allostellaceae bacterium | reverse complement strand
GAACGGCTGCTCGAGGGCAATCCGCAATATCGCCGCGCCGTCGTGGTGTTGCAGATCGCCCAGCCGTCACGCGAGGATGTGTTGGAGTACCAGCGAATTCGCGCTGAGCTCGACGCCCGCATCGGCCGGATCAATGGCCGCTTCGGTGAGCCCGATCATCTGCCGTTGCGCTACGTCAACCGCAGCTTCCGGCAAGAGACCTTGTTCGGTTTCTACAGAGCGAGCCGGGTGGCGCTGGTAACACCGCTGCGGGACGGTATGAACCTGGTCGCCAAGGAGTTCATCGCAAGCCAAGATCCCGACGATCCGGGCGTCTTGGTGCTGTCGCGCTTCGCCGGTGCGGCGGGCGAGCTAGAGACCGCGCTGATCGTCAACCCGTTCGATGTCGATCAGATCGCCGATGCGCTCGATCGGGCGCTCGCGATGCCGGTCGAGGAGCGCCGCGCCCGCTACGAGACGATGATGGCGCAGCTCAACACTCATGATGTCCATGCCTGGCGTGATGCATTTCTTGACGCTCTGCAACACCCGGATGGCGTCTTCGCGGGAAGCCCTCCGATGGCAGCCGAATGAGCGATGGGCGACGGGGTCGTCGCGAGCCGAGGAGCGATGCGCTGGCTCACTCCCCCGCCATTGCGTCGCGATCAGGCGCTATTTCTCGATTTCGATGGAACCCTTGTCGAGATCGCTCCGGCGCCCAACCTCGTGGAAGTCCCGGTCAGGTTGCCGCATCTCTTGGGTGAGCTGGCTGAGCGGCTCGACGGCGCCGTCGCCGTGGTGAGTGGCCGGCCACTCGATGAACTTGCCCGCATGCTCGCCCCCTTCGCGGGTGGGATCGCCGGAGACCACGGCCTCGACCGGCGCTATGGCGACGGAAACGTGACCCGGTGCCTCACGCATCCGGAGCTCGACCGCTTCCGCCCGTTGATCGCTGGCTTTGCGACGCGCCACCATGACGTCCTTCTCGAAGACAAGGGCGGCAGCCTCGCCCTCCATTACCGACAGGCGCCGTCCCTAGCGGCGCGCTGCCACGCACTCGTCCGACGGGCGGTGGACGCGAGCAACGGCGCGCTGGTGGCGGTCGAGGGAAAGATGGTGATCGAGCTGATGCCTCGGTCAGGCGGCAAGGGCCGAGCGATTGCAGACTTTCTCGCTGACGCGCCATTCCACGGGCGCCTCCCGGTGTTTATCGGTGACGACGTCACCGACGAGGACGGTTTTGCTGTGGTCAACCGATTAAGCGGTGTTTCGGTGCATGTCGGAGGCGGCGCCACGATCGCGCGCTACGCCCTTGCCGGGGTCAGCGACGTGTGGGCTTGGCTGGCTCGGGATGAAATAAATTAGAGCGGATCGGGCAGACCGCGACGGCGACAGGCCGCGAGCAAGGTGTTGCGCAACAAGCAGGCGATCGTCATCGGTCCGACACCGCCCGGCACCGGGCTGATCGCTCCGGCGACGGTGCGCACCGCATCGAAATCAACGTCGCCGACAACGCGGTTGCGGCCGTCTGGGAGCTTAATCGGGCTGGTGCCGACATCGATCACGGTCGCGCCGGCTTTGATCCACTGCATCTTGACCATCCGCGGCCGGCCTACCGCCGCCACCAGAATATCCGCCTGTCGGCACATCGCGGCCGCATCGCGGCTTTTCGAATGCACCACCGTGACCGTGCAATCCGACGCAAGAAGGAGTGCCGCCATCGGCTTTCCGACCAAGTTCGAGCGCCCGAGCACGACCGCCTGGGCACCGGAGAGATCGTCGTGCACCGTGCGCAGCAGGGTCAGACAGCCCTGCGGCGTGCAGGGTACAAGGCCAGGGAGGCCGGACCACAGCCGCCCGACATTGACCGGGTGAAAACCATCGACATCCTTGGCAGGGTCGATGGCGGCAATAATCCGGCGGGCATCGATGTGCCCCGGCAACGGCAGTTGGACCAGCACCCCGTCGACTCTATCGTCGGCGTTCAGCTTCTCGACCTCGGCCACGAGCACCGCTTCCGAGATGTTGGCCGGAAAGCGACGCTCGAAGGAGCCGAGCCCGGCGGCAGCGCAGGCGCGACCCTTGGCCCGCACATAGGTTTGGCTTGCCGGGTCGTTGCCGACGAGGACCGCGGCCAGGCCGGCAGTCAGGTTCATCTTGTCACGCAGCCGCGCGGCAATATCGCCGACACGGCTGCGCAGCCCGGCGGCGAGCGCCCTGCCGTCGATTACTTTGGGCTCAAGCACCCGGCACTCCCTCGATCTCCGGCCGACACCAGGATCAGCCGATTTCGCACCTGACCGATGGTACCCTAATAGCTGACCTCGATCTGCGCCCTCGGAGGAGGATGGCATGACGACGATGGCGATTGCGACTTACCAATGCCCTGCCTGCCGGCGCAGCTATGCGGCCGACCGGCCGTTGTGGCGCTGCGACTGCGGGAGCCATCTCAATTTGGCGCCCGGGCGCGGGTTGACCCACGATGAGATCGCGGTCGGCGAGGCTTCGTTGTGGCGCTACGCCACGGCGCTGTGGCTGCGCGGTCCGCCGCGCGTCTCCCTGGGCGAGGGCTGGACCCCGCTCGTCCGACGCGACTGGCAAGGCGCGGGAGTCTGCTTCAAGCTCGAATCGCATATGCCGACCGGTTCGTTCAAGGACCGTGGCACCGCGGTCATGATCAACCATCTGCTGGAGGTCGGGGTCGGGTCGATCCACGAGGATTCCTCGGGAAATGCGGGTGCGTCGATCGCAACCTATGCCGCGGCCGCCGGCATTCCCTGCCGTGTCTACGTTCCGGCCGCGGCGTCGCGCGGCAAGCTGGTGCAGATCGCCGTTTCGGGGGCCGATGTCCGAGCGATCCAGGGCACCCGGCAGGCAGTGAGCGAGGCAGCCCTCGCGGCGGCAGGGGAAAGCTTTTATGCCAGCCACAACTGGCAGCCCCACTTTATCGAAGGCACCAAGACCCTCGCCTTCGAGCTGTGGGAACAGCTCGGCTTTCGCGTGCCCGACAACATCCTCGTTCCGACCGGTTACGGCAGCAACATCCTCGGTCTCGAGCGCGGCTTCGACGAGCTCGAGAGGAGAGGCGAGATCACGGAGCGACCGCGGCTCTACGCCGTCCAGGCGGCAAATTGCGCGGCGTTCGCCGCCGCCTGGGCGGCGGGCGGGGACCGGTTTGTGCCGTTCGCGATGACCCCTACTGTTGCCGACGGAATCGCCACCCCGAAACCGGTGCGGGTTGCCGAGGTGTTGCGGGCGTTGCGCCGCTCGAAGGGCGCTGTCGTTTCGGTTGCCGAAGAAGACATCGCCCCGGCGCTCGCCGCGCTGGGCCGGGTCGGACTTTTCGTCGAGCCGACGGCCGCGACCACTGGCGCGGCACTGGCTCGGCTGCTGCGCGACGGCACGATCGGGCCGAATCAAACAACGGTGGTGGTGCTGACCGGCTCTGGCCTCAAGGCGGCCGAGCGGGTCGGCGAGCTTCTCGGCATCGGAGCCAGCCCGTGATCGAGGTCCGGCTTTGCAAGCCCGAGGATGCTGCCGCGGTCAGCGCCCTCTTGGGTGAACTCGGGTACGAAGTATCCCCCCAGGCGGCTGCCGAGCGCGTGCGGCGACTGAACGAGACAGGGTCGGACCCGACATTCATCACCGACGACGACGGCCGTCCGTTGGGTCTTATCGCGCTCCATCACGGTCATATGATCCAATATCGGAGCCCGGTCGCGCGGATTACCGCTCTGGTCGTCAATCAGACGGCGAGACGACGCGGGATCGGCCGCATGCTGATCGACCATGCGCTGCGCTGGGCCGAGCAGAGGGGGTGCGAACTCATCGAGCTGACCTCGGCGCTAAACCGCGCCGAGGCGCATGGCTTCTACCGCAACTTGGGCTTCGAGGCGAATTCGCTGCGCTTTCGCAAGTCGCTCAGGGAAGATTAATTACTCGTGCTTGTCGCCCTTCCCGCCGCCACCGGCGGCCTGGGCGGGACCACCGCCCTTGGGTGCTTGCGGTGCGGCACCGCCACCTCTAGCCGCCGGCGGTGCGTGCGCCACCTGCTGGGGTGCCGGGGCCGGCGCGCGGGGCACCTGGGCCGCCGGATGAAATGCCTGCGCTGGCTGGGGTGTCGGGGCTGGCGGGTGAAATGCCGGGGCCGGACGGGGTGCCTGGGGCGGCGGGTGGAATGCCTGAACCGGCTGCGATGCCTGGGCCGGCGGGCGGAACGCCTGAGCCGGATGCGCTGCCTGGGGCGGCGGATGAGATGCCTGAACCGGATGTGGTGCCTGGGCCGACGGTTGGAACGTCTGGGCTGGCGGGTGGGGCGCTTGCGCAGGCGCTCGCAGGTGGGTCACATCCGGCGAAGCTGGACGCGTGTCCCGCCCGGGAAAGGATTGCGGTGCCGCCGCCGTCTCGCCTTGCGGCGATGCCACGCCCGGATGAAATGGAGGGGCCAGTCGTGCACTGCTTGTCGGCGGCCCCGCTTGAGGGCCTCTATAGGTTGGCACCGGGACTGGCGGCTGCGCGGCGGCTCCCGGAGCAGCTGCGAGCCCGCCGCCGGCGTGCTCGATTCGCGCCCCCGCAACGGGACCCTGACCCTGACGCCCTCGCATTCCCATCGCGACCGGACCGGGGAGGCTCCGCGCCGGCGGCGGTGTGACTTGCGGCGGACGCATCGTGACGGGCGTGTGTTCCACCACCGAGCTTGCAGGGTGGAGCGCTGCTGAGGCGACATTGCCGGCGCTGGCGAAGACGTGCTGTGGGACGACGGTGGCGAACCGGCGATTGGCGAACTGCGCGTTGGCGATCTGCGCGGGCAACATAACGTTCCGCATCATCTGGATGTTGTCGATGTTCCCGACACTGCCGCGGTTGATGCTACGGATATAGCTCGGGTCGGCAGTGTAGCTCGGCCAATAGGCCTCGCCCGGCGCCAGCGGGAACCAGCCGACCTGCGGCCCGACCGCCCCGGACACATACAGCCCGACACCCGGCCCTCCGACAAACGCAACGAGCGCCGGCGCGTACACCAGGGATGGCTCGACGGCACCCGGAACCCAGCCCCAGCTGTCGCCGATCAACGCCCAGCGGCCGTAGTGGCACGGCGCAAACCCCCAGGGCTCAGCATCGACCCAGGTCCAGCCCCATGGCGCGACCCACACCCACCGGCCATTGGTGTAGGGTGCCCACCCTGGCGCGACGTTCGGGTACCATACCTCGCCGTACCCGGGAGCGCTGTCCCACCGACCGTGTTCATCGAGCTCGACATAGCCCGTCATGTTGGGCGAGACATGGTACGGCGCGGCGAGGCGCTTCTCTTCATAGTCGCGCGATCGGCACCAGTCGACAAAAGCATCGGCAACTGCGGGTTCGAATGAGGCGGTGACCGGGCTCAATCCGTTCAGCGTCGCGACATCGCCGGCTTTGATGGGGATGTCCGTACCGCCGCCGATAAATTGCGCGCTGCCTTCGAACACCGCGACGCGTGCCGGCTGATCCTGGGTTCCGGCATCGATGTCGTAATAGCCCGGCTGCAGCAGCTGGACGGCGCCGCGCGGGATGTCGATCTCGAAGCTCTGACCTTGATCCAGATGTCGTAGATGGAGGTTGATGCGCCCCTGCGGAACGCCGAGCCGCGTGACCCGTTCGTCGAGCTCGGCCACATCGAGCTCGGTGTTGCCTGCCATATCGATCGTGTTCGGGGCAATCCGAATCTCTGCGCGAGAATCGGCGTCGGTCCACAATGAACCCCCAGTGGCAACCGGGTAATTGACGGCCGCCGCCGACCATTCGGTCTGCCCGGCCGTGTGGAAGGCGAGATTGCCGGAGACAAAACTCACGCGGCCAACCCGGGCCGGCGGAGCCTGCTGCGCCAGCGTCGGAGCCGCTATGAATACGGTGAGGATCGTCAGGCTGAGAAGGCGATGCATGGCGTGCATCCAAAAAGTCGGTTTTCACTCGGACCCACAACGGTCCGATTAAGGCCGATTTATGAACCGACAGATAACGAGTGAAGTTCTCCTTTAGTTCCTATGACACGATTTTGCTACAACCGATCCGGGCTTGCCCTCATGAGCTGGCCCAAGCATAAAAATGCCACAACCTGGTGGTATCTTTGGACGTTTGCAACTACCGGTCGATTACTGGAGAGGTCACATTTTGAACGCCGCCCGCATAGAGATCCGTCGGCTGACATCGGCCGATGCCGCAGCATACCGGGACATCCGGCTGGCCGGGCTCAAAGACAGTCCGGAAGCTTTCGGCAGCACGTTCGTTAGGGAAAACGCTAAACCTTTGGTGTGGTTCTGCGACAGGCTCCGCAATTCCCAAGTCTTTGGCGCCTTTCGGTCGACGGATTTATTAGGAATCGCCGGATTTGTTATCCGGGAGGGCGAAAAGGAGAGACATAAGGGCTTCCTGTGGGGGATGTATGTACGGCCCGATGCCCGAAAGGCCGGGGTCGGGCAGCAATTGGTCGAAGCCGTTATCGAACATGCCCGCGACCATGTCGAAGTCATCCAACTCTCGGTCGTCAGCGGCAATGACAGAGCGCGTCGGCTCTACGCGCGTCTCGGCTTTGTCGAATACGGCGTCGAAAAAAACTCGCTAAAGCAGGACGGGCGTTATTACGACGAGATCCTGATGGCGCTCGACCTCAGGGCCGATTCGGATCAGCATGCGCTTGCTGTGCACGGCGCCGATGAAGCGCTTTGCGAAGAGCTCCCTTCGCAAAGCGCGGAATAGCCGATTCCGTTGCTCATCGCTCGGCGATGAAGCTGCGGCCGATCAGCTGGCGATGGATCTGGTTGGTCCCTTCCCAAATCTGGGTGATCTTGGCGTCTCGCATCAACCGCTCGGCTCGGTAGTCCTTGCAATAGCCATAGCCGCCGTACAGCTGCACGGCTTCGGTGGCGATGCGCATCGCCAGATCCGAGGCGCGCATCTTGAGCATCGAGGCCTCGACGGCGAAATCGTCGGCCCCGCTGTCCACGAGGCGCGCGACGTGCCAGAGCCACGCCTCGCACAGCGCGAGATCGGTCGCGAGGTCGGCCAGCATGAACTGGATGCCCTGAAACTCGACGATCCGGCGGCCCGATTGCCGGCGCTCGTTGATGTAGCGAATGGAATCCTCGAAGGCGGCGCGCGCGATGCCAAGCGCGTGCGCGGCGACACTCGGGCGCGACTTGTTGAGCGCGGCGAGCAACAACGGCAGCCCGAACCCCGGCTCGCGCAGGAGATTGGCGCGCGGCACAACGCAATCCTCGAAAGCGAGTGCCGCCGTCGAGGAGGCGCGATGCCCCATCTTGTCCTCCCTGCGGAGGACTTTGAGGCCGGGTGTACCCTTTTCGAGAATGAGAGCGGAGATCGCCCGGCGGTCGTCGGCGATCTCGGTCCACTTGCCGAAGACGAGGATCAGATCGGCGACGTCGCCGCTAGTGATGAACGTCTTGCCACCCGATACGACGATGCTGTCGCCCTTGGGCGTAAAGCGCGTCGTCATATATGTCGCATCCGAACCTGCATCGGGTTCGGTGATCGCCAGCGCGGCGAGCGCTCCGGCGGCGACACGCGGCAAAAAACGCCGCCTCTGCTCGTCGGTGCCAAAGTCGATCAGCGGTTTCGTGGCGTGGAAATTCGTCGCCCAGATGATACCGGTCGAGGCGCAAGCGCAGCTCAACTCGCGCACACAGGCGAGATAGGCGGCATAACCGAGCCCCGCCCCACCATGGGCCTCGGGGATGAAGATCGCATTGAGACCGAGCGCGTTGATCGCACGCACATTGTCCCAGGGGAATTCGCCGCTGCGGTCGTATTGCTCGGCGCGCGGCGCGATCTGGTCGCGCGCCAATGCCCGCACGCTGTCGAGGATCAGCACTTCCTCGGGTGACAATGGCGGAAGCGCATCGAGGCGCTCGAACAGCTTCATCGGTTGCCCCTCACCCTAGCCCTCGGCTGCTCGCTGCGGACAACGAGATGCCTCAACCATCGCCGAGGCCATACTCGCATAGGCTGACCGTCAGCTGCTCCCATGAGGTAGCCCGCACCTTGCCAACCAACTGCGTATCGGCGGTCACCAGATCAGCCTGCTCCGCCTCGGCGAGAGCCAAATAGAGACAATTGTAAAGCGGATGGTCGGGCCGAGCGGCAATAGCCACGGCGCGCGGCGCCAACCCGGTCGCACTTACGAGCGCGTCAAAAAAACGCGGCAGATTGGCGGCGATCTCACCCAGCTGAGCTTGGCTGATGCGGCCGAGCCTTGCCGAGCGCCATGCCGCATTGCATACCTCGGCAATCAGAAAATCCGGCGCGACCGGGGGCGCTCCATCGCGCAAGATCGCGAGTGCCTCGCCGCCGTGAGGCTCTTCCGGTTCCGAGAGAAACCATTTCAGCGCGACGCTCGCGTCGACGACCAGGCTCACCGCGTGTCCCGGTCTTCGCGAATCAGTTCCTCGGCGGTGAGAAAAGTCGCACCGGGCTTGCGGGCGGCGTCAACCCCTCGACAACATGATCGTCGATATTGCGAATTATCACCTGTCCCACAGCGCAGTTCCGACGGCTATGATTGCATGATGATATCATTGTGCTCGGGGCGCGATCTCACAAGGCTGTCGCAGCAGATCTTCGCTGGTTCAACGCGGGAGTGCGCCGGAGGGCGCGACATCGCCAATCGGCCGCGGGGGATGTTCCGCCCGGACCCGCGCCTCGGGGCCGGTCTAGCTGCAAGCGCTGCCACAAACTCGTCATCGCCGCGTATCGCCACCTCCGCTCCCACCCCGTCGGGATCACGGCGAGCGAAAATCCGCAAGCTCCTCTTTCAGCGGTCTGCTTTAAGCGCGTCGGGTTCCTTTCGCCGAACTCGAGCATTGCTGGTCGATCGAACTCGCGATCGACGGCGCACAGCGATCCGCTGCCGCTGCGTTCGTCAATTTCGCGTCCTTTAGGCTGTCCAAATATCGTCAAAGTATCTGTCCTTAATTATAAAGCTTGCTTTTGACGATATCCACGAAATCTGTGGATAACCTTGTTGATAACTTAAGATGACCGGGGTCGACCAGAGGTCGATCTTGGCGTTTTCACCATTTGCCTAAAATTTGCGCAATTTAGTTAAGCCATTGATGCAATGTGTCTTTCCCATTAATGAGCTATAGTTTCCCTGTTATGGGTCGTTGTCGCGTTACTGTCACAATTTCTGTGAAAGAATTGCTACTGCACCGGAGATCCGAAGCAAACCCTCTCGCCAACCGAGAGACGATGCTCGGAAGATCGCTCGCGTTGAACGAAACCACCCTCGCGCATCAGATCGAGCAAGAGCCATTAAGGGCTCCGGAGGTCAAGGGCGGCGCGTTTCAGTACCTTGGCGGAGCAAACGGCTGATCGACTGCCTGCTGCGCAGGTGGCGCACGGGGTGCCGCCGTCGAGACGCTCTACCGCTGGTTCGCGCCTGGCGCGATGACGGGCGCCCTGATAAACCAAGTGTGGTGATGGCAGACCGCGAATGGGCCGGGCGCGCCGCCAGGCCC
>DASQCY010000309.1:0-4831 GCA_035634495.1 Allostellaceae bacterium | reverse complement strand
CACGTCGAGAATTTGTACGGCGAGAACAACCACCACATCGTCGAATCTTGTTTCAAGGGGCTCGCCCGAGCGCTCCGTCAGGCGGTCGAGATCGATGTTCGGCGGGCCGGCGCCGTCCCTTCGACCAAGGGCGTCCTCGGCGGCAGCCTGCCATGAAGGTCGCGATTATCGATTCCGGCTCGGGTAATCTGCGCTCGGCAGCAAAGGCTTTCGAGCGTGCGGCGGTCGAGGATGGGATCGCCGTACGGGTCGAGGTGACCAACGAGCCGGAGGCGGTTGCGCGCGCCGATCGACTCGTCCTGCCCGGCGTCGGCGCCTTCGCCGATTGCCGGCGCGGTCTCGCCGCCGTCCCCGGTCTCGAAGCGGCGCTGCGCGAGACGGCGATCACTCGCGCCCGCCCGTTTCTCGGTATCTGCGTCGGCATGCAGCTGATGGCGGATCGCGGCCGCGAATTCGAGACCGTCGCGGGCCTCGGCTGGATCGCCGGAGAGGTGGTGCCGATCGCGCCACGCGATCCCACACTCAAGATCCCACACATGGGCTGGAACGAGATTGAGCCGCGAGCGCCCCATCCACTGCTCGCGGGGCTCGGAGCGGGTGCCCACGCCTATTTTGTTCACAGCTACCATTTCCGACTGGCCGAGCCGGCCGACCTCGTTGCCGTCACCGATTACGGCGGCCTGCTGACTGCAATGATCGGGCACGGCAATCTCGCGGGGACGCAGTTTCATCCCGAAAAGAGCCAGGAAGCAGGGCTGCGGCTGATCGGAAACTTCTTGCGATGGCGTCCGTGACCGAGGGGCAAAGTTCCGGCGCGACGATCTCGGTCGAACGGGTGACCCGGTACTCCGGCACCGATCTCGACGATCTCTGCGAGGCGACCGAGAACGCAATCATTGAAGGCGGCGGGTTTGGTTGGCTCAAGCCCCCACCGCGGCAGGTGCTGGAGAATTATTGGAAAGGCGTGCTGCTCGTTCCCGACCGCCGGCTCGTTGCCGGGCGTCTCGACGGCGTCATTGCCGGCTCGGCGCAACTCAGCCGGGTGCCGCGCAACAACGAGGCGCAGGCCTTTGCCGGGACCTTGACCAGCGCGTTCGTCGCGCCCTGGGCGCGCCGCCGCGGTATCGGCCGCGGAATCGTGCTGGAGATCGAGAGCCTCGCCCGCGAGATCGGTTTGGCGGTTCTGAACCTCGATCTCCGCGACACCCAGCGTGCCGCGATCCGACTCTATGAGAGCCTGGGCTACATCCGCTGGGGTACCCATCCCGTCTATGCGCGGGTCGAAGGGCGGATCGTGCCGGGGCATTATTACTACAAGCTCCTTGAAGACGAGCCAGCGGCGCCGTGATCCTGTTCCCGGCGATCGATCTCAAGGATGGCGCCTGCGTCCGCCTGGTCCGCGGCGATATGGCGAGCGTTACCGTTTTCAATCGGGACCCTGTCGCACAAGCCCGCCAATTCGCCGCGGCTGGCTTTGCGTGGCTGCACGTCGTCGATCTTGACGGCGCCGTCGCCGGAGGATCGGTAAACGGCGCAGCGGTCGCGGCGATCCGCAACGCCGTCGATTTGCGGATCCAGCTCGGCGGCGGAGTTCGCGACCGTGCCGCGATCGATCAGTGGTTGGCGCTCGGCATCGACCGCGTCGTGCTCGGCACCGCGGCACTGCGCGATCCCGGACTGGTACGGGGTGCGGCGGTCGATCACCCGAGCAGAATCCTCGTCGGCATCGACGTGCGCGACGGGTATGCCGCTGTCGGGGGCTGGACCGAGCCGACCGAGCTTGGCGTCATAGAGCTGGCGCGCCGGTTCGAGGATTGCGGCGTGGCGGCGATCGTCTATACCGACATCGCCCGCGACGGGGCGCTCGTCGGCGTCGACGCAAATGCTGTCGCCGATGTAGCACGGCAAATTAAGATTCCGCTCATCGCTTCGGGCGGGGTTTCATCGCTCGACGACATCGCAGCCCTCAAGGCGCGGGAGGCCGACGGCATCGCCGGGATCGTCTGCGGGCGCGCGCTCTACGACGGGCGCATCGATCCTGCCGAGGCATTACGCCTGCTCACTGAGGCGCCGCCGTGCTGAAGATGCGCATCATCCCCTGTCTTGACGTCAAGGACGGCCGGGTCGTCAAGGGTGTCAATTTCATCGATCTCGTCGATGCCGGGGATCCGGTGGCGCAGGCGCGGTTCTATGATCGCGAAGGCGCCGACGAGCTGTGTTTTCTCGACATCACCGCCAGTGCCGAAGACCGCGATACACTCTACGACGTGGTCCGCCGCACCGCTGAGGAATGTTTCATGCCGCTGACCGTCGGCGGCGGCGTACGCGCGGTCGAGGATATCCGCCGCCTGCTGCTCGCCGGTGCGGACAAGGTGTCGATCAACACCGCCGCCGTCGCGCGGCCGGAATTCATGCGCGAAGCGGCGCAGAAATTTGGTAGCCAGTGCATCGTCGCCGCAATCGACGCCAAGCGAGCTGGCGACAAGCGGTGGGAGGTATTCACCCATGGTGGCCGGCGGCGGACCGGCATCGACGCGATCGCCTGGGCCTGCCGGCTCGCCGATTACGGTGCCGGCGAGATCTTGTTGACCTCGATGGATCGCGACGGAACCAAAGCCGGTTTCGACATCGCGCTGACGCGCGCCGTCGCCGATGCCGTCCGCGTGCCGGTGATCGCCTCCGGCGGCGTGGGTACGCTCGATCACCTGGTCGAGGGAATTCGCGACGGACACGCCACCGCCGTGCTCGCGGCCTCGATCTTCCATTTCGGCACCTACCGGATCGACGAAGCCAAATCGCGTCTCGCCGCTTGCGGCATCCCTGTGCGGTGCTGAGCGATGCCTGCCGAGCTGGGTCCTGCCCTCGACCGCCTGTGGCAGGTCATCCAATCCCGCCGCGGCGCCGATCCGCAGGGTTCCTATACCGCGCGGCTCTTCGCCCGCGGCCGGGCCAAGATCGCGCAAAAGCTCGGCGAGGAGGCGGTAGAGACGGTCATCGAGGGTGTTGGGGAAAACCCGGCCGCGCTCGTCGGGGAGAGCGCCGATCTGATCTACCATCTGCTGGTGCTGTGGGCCGCCGCCGGGGTGTCCCCTGCGGACATCGCCGCCGAGCTGGCGCGGCGCGAGGACATGTCCGGGATCGAGGAGAAACGTTCGCGGGCAAATCTCTGACCGGAGGCGTGATGGCCTACGACCGCAACAATGTCTTCGCCCGCATCCTGCGCGGCGAAATCCCTTGCAAGAAGGTTTATGAGGACGAACACGTCCTCGCATTCCACGATATCAGCCCGCAGAGACCGACGCATGTTCTGGTGATCCCCAAGGGCGAGTACACCTCGCTCGACGACTTCTCCGAGAAAGCCTCGGCTGCCGAGGTTACCGCTCTGGTCCGCGCCCTCGGGCATGTTGCTCGGGAGCAAGGAGTAGCCGAAACCGGCTACCGTGTCCTCGCCAATTCCGGCCCTGCCGCTCATCAGGAGGTGCCACATTTTCACGTGCACCTTTTCGGCGGCCGTGACCTGGGGGGAATGTTGCCGCGGCGGTGATCAGCGGCAAGACGCCGGCCGGTTTGTTGATCCGGCACGCTTGAAAGCTACATCGTTTGCGTGTAGTCAAGCCGCGGGAGTAAACGTCGGGGAGGTGAGTGATGACGGCATCCGTTCAAACTGTGGGTGGAGGTGCTCCTACACGTACGCTGAGCCTGCGTTGGATCATCACTGCTTCCTCGGTTGGCACACTTGTTGAGTGGTACGACTTCTACATCTACGGCGTGCTGGCGGTGTTCTTCGCCCAGCACTTCTTTCCCCCCGGAAACCCGGGCTTGGCGTTCCTCGCCAGCCTTGCGGTCTTCTGGTTCGGCTTCATCATGCGACCCTTTGGAGCTGTCCTCTTCGGCTATCTCGGCGACCGGATCGGGCGAAAATTCACCTTCATGCTGACGCTCGGCTTGATGGGCCTCGCCACGTTCCTCGTGGGCCTGCTGCCGACCTACGCGACCTTGGGACTTGCTGCGCCGATTCTGCTCCTGATCATCCGCGCGATCCAGGGCCTCGCCCTCGGCGGGGAGTATGGCGGTGCCGCCACCTATATCGCCGAACATGCACCCGACGGGAAGCGCGGCTTGTACACAAGCTGGATCCAGACGACGGCCACGATGGGTATCGTCGGCGCTCTGCTGGTGATCCTGGTCTGCCGACTGTCCTTGGGCGATGCCGCATTCACCGATTGGGGCTGGCGTATTCCCTTCCTGCTCTCGGCGATTCTGGTGGTGCTATCCGGCTACATCCGGCTCAAGCTGGAAGAATCCCCGCTCTTCGCCCGGTTAAAGGAACAAGGAGGAGTTTCGAAGAACCCGACTGTCGAGAGCTTCCTCAGCAGCGGCAGGAACTGGCGCCTGATTTTGATTGCCTTGTTTGGCGCCACCGCGCCTGAAGGCGTGGTATGGTACACGGGTCAGTTCTACGCGCTCTTTTACATGACGACGGTGCTCAAGATTCCGCTTGTTACGGTCTACATCGTCTTGATGGTGGCGCTGACGGTGGGCTCGATCTTCTTTGTTTTTTTTGGCTGGCTGTCCGACCACATCGGCCGGCGCAACATCATGACCTTGGGATTCGCGCTCGCGGTAGTGACCTATTGGCCGGTCTTCACTTGGCTCGGCACCTTCAAAGAGAACCCGGTGATGCTGACCGTCCTGGTGTTTTACCTGGTCATCCTGGTGACGATGGTCTACGGCCCGATCGCCGCCTTCCTGGTCGAGCTCTTCCCGGCGCGCATCCGCTATAGCTCCCTGTCGTTACCCTACCATATCGGCAACGGATGGTTCGGCGGCG
>DASQCY010000308.1:0-1936 GCA_035634495.1 Allostellaceae bacterium | reverse complement strand
GGGCCGGATTGATGCTGCTAAGCGTTTGAAAATACGCCAATCGAAGGGCAAATTCCCTAAGCGGCCGAACAGGGAATTAAATCGGCCAAACAGGGAGCGAAAACCGCCTATCAGGGAAGGTCCAGGGAAGCGTCCGCTCCTGTGACAAGCATCCGTTAACGAGTCTCCTGCAACGATTGATCGCTCGGCCACCGGCCGAAATCGTTGCAAGGAAGACCAACCATGGAACGGCGATGGACCTCGTGCCTCCTCTCATTTTGCTCGGCATTGACGATCGCGACGGTGAGCTCCTATGGCGATCGCGCGGTGGCGCAGCCCGGGAGGGGTGAAGCGCAGGTCGTCACTCCCGGGTCGAGCGTACCGAAGCCCGAGAATGCCGGGATTCACGCTCGCACGAACGTCAAGATCGTCTTTCCCGCCAGCGGGATCGGGAGTGTCGCGCCCCCCTCGCCCTCGAATGCCGGCGGGCCCGCAGAGCGGCCCCCGTCTCCGGGGCTTATTTTGCGAACACCCCCGCCTCGCTCGCTTGTGTGTATGGGCTGGTACCGAGATCGGGCGATGCCTGCAATCCCTATGTCGTGACCCGAAATCCGTCGGTCGGGTCTCGCGCGATCGCCGTTGTCGAAGCCTTTGACGCGCCCAACGCGATGAGTGATTTGGCGGTATTCTCGGCTCAGTTCGGCTTGCCGGCGCCGAGCTCCGCAAGCTTCCAGGTCGTCTATGCTTCGGCCGGGGCGTGCACGACCGGCGGCACCAAGCCGGGCTATGACCTCGGCTGGGAGGCCGAGGCCAGCCTCGACCTCCAATGGGCGCATGCGATGGCGCCCCATGCGACGATCTATGTCGTCGAGGCCGCCTCGGACGGCCCCGACGATCTATTTGCCGCGGTCGCCGTGGCGAGCCAATGCGTGGCTGAGAACGGGGGCGGCGAAGTGTCGATGAGCTGGGGCTTCTCCGAGGCTTCTGGCGAAACCGCCGTCGACAGCCTCTTTACCCAGAAAGGGGTCGTCTATTTCGCCGCCACCGGCGACTCCCCTGGGGCGTTGTATCCCTCCGTTTCTCCCAACGTCGTCGCTGTCGGCGGCACCAGCCTGGTGCGCAATCCGCTGCCGTGGCGAGGCAACCTGGGCGATTTCCAGGGCGAGGTCGTATGGAATTGGGGACCCACCGAAGGCACCGGCGGCGGCCCCAGCCTCTACGAGCCCCGCCCTCCTTATCAATACCTCGTCAAGGACATCGTCGGCAGCTCGCGCGGCACTCCAGACGTCGCGGCCGTCGCCGACCCCTTTACCGGCGTGTGGATTTACGACACGAACTTTTCGGGTTGGCTCGTCGTCGGTGGAACCAGCGTTTCCACCCCGGTATGGGCGGGCATTGTTAATGCAGCCGGCCGGTTTCATAACTCCACGGCGGCCGAGCTCGCGCAAATCTATGCCAATGCATCCTTGTTCCAAGAAGCTCCCAGAGGGTTCACGGACATCACCTCTGGTGCGTGCAGTATCGGCCCCGATTTCGAGGGCCTCCTGGCCGCCGAAGGCTGGGACTTCTGCACCGGGATGGGCAGCCCGCTCGGTTATTTCGGCAAGTAGGCACCGAATTACGCGCCCAGTACGTCCCGGTTCGTGAGCGGCAAAAACGACCGCCGTCACCGCAGCCGCTAGTGGTATAGGGCACTGACGGGAGCGGTGGTCATGAGGTCTCGCCCAGCGCCAGCCGTAGGCCGGACAAGAACAGCTCTCGGTGCTGCGGATTTCGGTACGGAAGCGGGAGATCCACCATCACCTCGGGCATGATCGCGCGCAGCCGCGCGATTATTCCCCGCGCCTCGTCTAACCGCCCCATATGGGCGTAGCAGGCGCAAGGTATCGGTAGGGGTTCGGGAAAGCCGGGTGGGCCTCGATCGCAACCCACAGCCTTGGGACTGTCTCTTCGAAAC
>DASQCY010000307.1:0-1976 GCA_035634495.1 Allostellaceae bacterium | reverse complement strand
ACCTCGAGCGCGAGCACGGTCTTGCCGGTCCCGGGCTCGCCTTTGACCAGCAGCGGACGCTCGAGCGTGATGGCGGCATTGACCGCGACCTTGAGGTCGTCGGTTGCGACATAGGCGCTGGTTCCTTCGAAACGCATGGGTTGTTCCCGCGTGGAGAGCGAGCAATAGCGGAGAAAGAGGGCGCACTTCAACCGAATGGCGGCGGGCGTCACGCCGTCATCGCACGAACGTGACCCGAATGGCCGCTCCCAGTGAGAGCAGAATGTCATATATTCCATTTGAGGCTCACGAATTCCGACTCGTCATGAATGCTCGGCCTACGGTGCGGCGATCCCGGTGCGCTCCCTCCCTCCGCCCGAACTCGGGCTTGCCCGAGTTCGGCGCTTCAGACTGGCCGACGTCGGGTAAACCCGACTTCGGCTGGGCAGAGACTTGGAGACCGAGCAATTGGCGCCGGATCAGAGCCACCGGCGGGCGCATGGCGCTCGGCGTCTTGCTCTCGCTAGGCGTTCTCGCGAGCGCCGCCGGACAAGGGGGCGAGGCGCAGAAGACCGCCACTGCGACCTTCGCGGGCGGCTGCTTCTGGTGCGTGGAAGCCGATTTCGACAAGGTCGACGGCGTGATCAGCACCACATCGGGCTACACCGGCGGGCACACCCCCAATCCCAGCTACGAGCAGGTCTCGCACGGCGGCACCGGGCATGCCGAAGCGGTGGAGATTGTGTACGACCCGGCCAAGGTGAGCTATGACAAGTTGCTCGACGTGTTTTGGCACAACATCGATCCTTTGGCGAAGGATCGGCAGTTCTGCGATCACGGCGACCAATACCGCAGCGCGATCTTCTATCATGGCGAGGAGCAGCGGGCGCTGGCGGAAGCCTCCAAGGCGGCGGTGCAAAAGCGCTTCAAGCAGCCGATCCAGACGGCGATCGTGCCAGCCGGGGCGTTCTACAAGGCCGAAGAGTATCATCAGGATTACTACCTGAAGAATCCCATTCGCTATAAGTTCTACCGGTTCAATTGCGGCCGCGATGCCCGGCTTGAGGAGTTGTGGGGCAAGAAGGACTGAGACCATGATCGATCGTCGTCATTTGCTGACCGGGGTGGGAGCGCTGGCGCTGATCGCGGGCCTGCGCGCGCTGTGGAGCAGCGATGTGGAGGCCGCCGGCAGCTTCGAAATCCAGAGAAGCGACAGCGAGTGGCGCGCCATCCTCCCCAAGCCGCAATACGACGTGCTGCGGCGGCACCGTACCGAGCCTCCGGGCTCGAGCCCGCTCAACGACGAGAAGCGCAAGGGCACGTTCGCCTGTGCGGGCTGCGACCTTGCGCTGTTCTCGTCGGAGACCAAGTACGACAGCAAGACCGGCTGGCCGAGCTTCTATCGGCCGCTGCCGGACGCGGTGGGCACCGCCACCGACTACCTGTTGCTGCTGCCGCGCACCGAAGTGCATTGCCGGCGCTGCGGCGGACATTTGGGCCATGTCTTCGAAGACGGGCCGCCGCCCACCGGCTTGCGCTACTGCATCAACGGCGTAGCGTTGAAATTCCTGCCCGACGCTCCGGCTTGACCGGGGCATTGCGATCCGACGCGCGCGCCGGCCCGCCGCATTCGCGGCGGCGACGCGGGCGTAACTTTTCTCGAGGCGCAGATGCTGCGACCGCAACGAGGGCCGCCGTGATCCGTAGAGCCGGGATTTGTCTCGCCGCTGTCATCGCAAGCTCCTCCGCAACGTCCGCTTTCGCCGCGGATACGCTCAAGCTTGCGGTCGGGCAGCGTGAAATATGGCACGGCGCTCCGGCCGCGCTGGGCGAGCGCGCCGGCATTTTCCGCAAGTATGACCTCGACCTCGAGCTGCTGTTCACCAGCGGCAGCGGCGAGACGATGCAGGCGGTGATCGCCGGCAGCGTCGACATCGGCGTCGCCGCCGGCACGCTCGGCGTCATGGGCGCCTACGCCAAGGGCGCGCCGGTGCGCA
>DASQCY010000306.1:0-3454 GCA_035634495.1 Allostellaceae bacterium | reverse complement strand
ATGTTCATCTGAACTGTGTTGACCGTCACCGTGACTTGGTCTGGCTTGGGCGTCAGCTCCGCGAGCATGTGACGGGTGTCGTCCGACAGCCATTTGGCTGCCTCGCCCTCGCTCTCCGGTGCGAAGGAAATCGACCCGCCGACCTACAACACCATGTCGGGAACCGCGACCCGTAGCCGGGCTAATAGCTCGTTGAACTGGGACAGGCGCTTGGAGCCCTTGCCGTCGGCTTCGCGGACATGCACATGCAGCACGCTGGCGCCGGCGTTGTGGCAATCGACGGCCTTCTGCACCTGCTCGCCCATGCTGACGGCGATGTCCTCGGGAAAATCCGAAGGCAGCCACTCGGGGCCGTACGGCGCAGCGGTAATAACGAGCTTTTCCTGGTTTTCGGGAAAGAGCGCACCATCGAGGAAGTTCATGACATTTCCTTTCGTCCGATTCGGTTTTAGCAAGGGGAAAATTGCCGGCCAGTGCCGGTCCTTAGGCTTCAGAAGGGCGTGTCGCCGGTAATGCCGGCGCGCTCCATCTTGCGGTGACAGTGCGCGTAATCCATGACCGCGTAGTGCTGCGTGCAACGATTGTCCCAAAACGCCACACTGTTGGGCCGCCAGCGGAAGCGCACCTGGTATTCGGGGATTTGCGCCTGGGCGATCAGGTATTGCAGCAGCTGCGCGGCACCGGGCGCAAAGTCCTGTCCGTAGCGCACATTCGCGGGGCTGTGGAAATTGGTGAAGTGGGTCGTGAACCCGTTGACGAAGAGAATTTTCTCCCCGGTCTCGGGATGGGTGCGCACGACCGGATGCTCGGCGTCGGGAAACTGCGCCTTGAGGGCCAGGCGTTTCTCCATCGGCATGGCCGCCCCGAAGGTCGCCTCGATGCTGTGGCGGGCTCGCAGACCGGCGATCTGGGTCTTGATGTGCTCGGGCAGCCGCTCGTAGGCGAGCGCCATGTTGGCCCACATCGTGTCGCCGCCGACCGGCGGGCATTCGACGCAACGCAGCACGCAGCCGAAGGGCGGCTTCTCGCGCCACGTCGCATCCGTGTGCCACGCGTTCTCGTAGCGGTCGTTGGGCTTATCGGGCGACTTGTAAATGCGCACGAGGCCCGGATGATCAGGATCGCTGCCTGCCACCGGATGATCCTCGAGTTCACCAAAATGGCGGGCGAAGGCGACGTGCTCGGCGCGGGTGATGTCCTGGTCGCGGAAGAACAGCACCTTGTACTGCAACAGCAGCGACCTGATCTCGGCCATCAGCCCGGGATCGCGGGCGGCGACGCCAAGGTGCACGTTCGTTACTTCGGCGCCGATCGCGCAGGTCAGCGGCTCGGCCTTCGGCTCGCAGTTCTCGGCGGCGGCCGTCGCGCGTGTGGCGGTGCACATTGCGGGTTCCTCTCTCGGGGCGGGTCTCGACGAGGAATCTATTCGGCCGCCACCGGCCGCGGTTGACCATCCGGGACACCAGTTTTAACAATTTGGGACATTTTGACGGCGATACATGCCTCGCCTCGTCCGCAGCGCAACTCTCAGCGGTTATGTCAAGGTCGCTCAGTCGGTCGGCCTCGACCCTTACCGCGTGGTCGCGGACCACGGACTGCCGCCGGCATGCCTGACCGATCCCGAGCTCAGAATCCCGATGACTTCGGTCGCGCGCCTCCTAGAGAACTCGGCGGCTCGCTCAGGGCGGCCCGACTTCGCACTCATGCTGGCCGAGCGGCGCAGCCTCTCCAATATCGGGGTTCTCGCCCTGCTGGTTCGCGAGCAGCCGACGACCCGCAAGGCGCTAGAAGCCCTCGCCAAGTACATGCATCTGCACAGCGATGGGCTGCGTCTGACGATCCGAGAGGACGGCGATCTGGTGACGATCGGCCTGGCCGTCGATCCGGGACGCCTGGTGCCGATCCGTCAGGGCGTCGAACTCGGGCTGGGCTTTATTCACAAAAGCCTGCAACAGCTGCTCGGCCGCAGCTGGCGGCCGCAGGCGATCTGTTTCACGCACGCCGCCCCCGCCCGCAAAGACGCGCATCGCCGTTTCTTCGGGTCGACTGTCGAATTTGGTCAGGAGTTCAACGCGATCGTCTGTCTCGCGCGCGACCTCGATGCGCCAGTGCCGGCCTCGGACCCGGCAATGGCGCACCATATCCAGCGGTATCTCGACACCGTCGCGCCGCAGCCGGATGCCACGATGCGCGACAATGCGCGTGAATGCATCTACGGGACCTTGTCGTCGGGTCTCTGTTCGGCCGATCGCGTGGCCCGCCACCTCGGTGTCGACCGCCGCACGTTGCATCGGCATCTTGCCCGGGAGGGGGAAACCTTCTCGTCGCTGCTCGATTCCGTTCGCACCGAACTGGCGGTCCGCTACATCGGCATTGGGGACCGCCCGCTTGCATCGGTTGCAGAATTGCTCGGCTTTTCGGCTTTGAGCGCGTTCTCGCGCTGGTTTCGCGGCCGGTTCGGCTGCAGCGTCTCGCAATGGCGCAGCTCCAGCGGCAGCGCTGAAGCAGCGGCGCGATCGGTGCGTCCGTCGGCGAGATCGCGCGCCACCGCTGCGGGATCGCGCTCGTCGGGCGGGCCATAGCCGCCCGCTCCCGGAGTGATGATTTCGACCGTCTCTCCGGCACGTAAGCTACCGGCGCCGTTGACGAAGGGCTCGACACCCTGGCCGAACTGGAAGGTTCCGCGCCCGCCGGGATGACCGCCGGCGAGACCCCAAGGTGCGGTCAACAGCCGCGAGCCGTCGAGTCTCAGATGGCATTCCGCCTCGGCGCGGTACAGCCTGCGTATTCCCATGCCGCCGCGGGACCGGCCCGTACCACCAGAGCCGTCCACCAGCTCGTAGCGCAGCACGGTCAGAGGATATTCGACCTCGAGCGCTTCGACTGGCAGGTTCGAGGTGTTGGTCATATGCACGTGGACACCGTCGAGCCCGTCCTTTTGGGCGCGCGCGCCGGAGCCGCCGCCGATGGTCTCGAGATAGACCCAGAGGTGACCGTCCTGCGGGTCGATGCCGGCGAAGCTCGCCGTGGCACAAGCGCCGTTGCCGGCGGCGATGCACCGCTCAGGCGCCGCCTGCGCCAATGCGCCGATCACCAAATCGGCGGCGCGCTGGCAGGTGCTGGTGCGGCCGTTGACCGCGGCCGGGTGGGTCGCGTTCATCACGGTCCCGAGCGGTGCGGTCACGGTGATCGGGCGGGCGAGCCCGGAATTCGGCAGGATCGTCGGATCGACCACCGCCTTGACCGCGTAATAGACGCTCGACAACAGCGCCGTATAGATCATGTTGATCCCGGCCCGCACTTGCGGCGGGCTGTCGAAGTGCAGCCGCATCTCGCTGCCCTCGATCGTGACCTCGACCGACACGTCGAGCACGCGGCCGAGCTCGGGATTGTCATAGGTGTCGGCGAAGCGATAGGTGCCGTCCGGCAATGCCGCGATCCCGGCGCGCATCTT
>DASQCY010000305.1:0-7852 GCA_035634495.1 Allostellaceae bacterium | reverse complement strand
AAACAGAAGCGATGGCCTCTGTCGCGCCGACAGACGCTCCGGGCTTGCTCGAAGCCCCAAGCGGTCCGTCGCCAATCGCCTTGGCTTTGCGTGACGGCAAGGCGGGGGTCGCGAGCCAGGCGCTCGGTCTTGCCGAGCCTGCCGGTTTCCCGTTCATCGAGTAGCGTACGCACCCACTTCTGAGGATGCCTGCCAGTGCAGCTCTGGTTCGTGCCGTTCCCTACGGCCGGGCGTACCGGTGCGAGCTTGCAACCGCCCTGCCCGATCTGGTAATCGCTCGCGGCCGGAATGCAGCGATGCCGGCGCTCGCGATCTGCGCGCCGGCGGCGGGCCTACCGTCGCCGCGCAGATCCAGAATCCCGGGTCGGCCGCGCCGAGCTTGAGCTCTTGGTCGTGCCCAAACACGATCGTCTTCACCGACCGGGGGTTATCGCTACGCGGGCGGCTGTCCACCCGGCTACGCAAGCAAGGCTCGCGGCCAAACGGTACCGCTTTCCCGCGCTCGCGACGATGCCGCGGCCGATCCCGTCCGGGCTGATCAGCGGCAGCAACAGAATCTATCGATCGGCGCCAAGGCGTGGCGACGAGATCGCCGAGGCGCTCGCCGGCATCCTGTGTCGCGGCGGCGGTTCGGTGCTCATAACCTCGTCGCGGCGGACCCACGCGGCTGGGCTGGCGTTACTGCGGGAGCAGCTTGGAGGCTTTTCGACGGCGAGCTTGGACGGCTCAGGCGAAAATCTCTACTTCGCCTACCTCGGCCTTGCCGATACGGTCCTGGTAGCCGGTGATTATGTCGCGATGGTCAGCGAAGCAGCTGGGACCGGCAAACCGGTTCCTATTCTTAACCTCGACGGTGGCAACGCCAAGTTGGCCCGCTTTCACGTGGCGATGAGGGCGGCCGGCATCACCCGCCCGTTCTCTGGCCGCATCGAGGGCTGGTCCGATCCGGTCCCCGATGACACGAAGCGCGTCGGCGCCGCACTACACTTATTCGCTCTTGGACGGCGAAAGCGGGCATGAGGGCATTCGTAGTCTATCTCGGGATGGTTGCCTTCACGCTGGCCATCTTCTTATTTGCACCCCAGGTCGACCTGGCGACCAGTGGGCTGTTCTACGATCCCGAGCGCGGCTTTGTGCTAGCGAGTTGGCCGCCGATCGTGTTGCTCTTTCATGCAGTCCCTTGGATCGCCGCGGGCACGCTAATCCTCACCGCAGTCGGCGCATCCTGGCTACTCCTTCTCGGTCGGCCGCTGTGGCGGCTGGACCGCAAGGCGCTCATCTTTCTCGTTGCGTCGACCGCTGCTGGTCCCGGATTCCTCGCAAACACCCTCCTAAAGGATCATTGGGGACGAGCCCGGCCCATGCAGATCGAAGCGTTCGGCGGGACCCATCACTTCACGCCAGCACCGCTGCTCGCAGCCGAATGCGATCGCAACTGTGCTTTTGTTTCCGGCCACGCTTCACTCGCCTTCTCGCTCGTCTCCTTCGCCTTCCTGCTTCCACCTGGCAACTCGCGGCGGCGCGGTATAGCAGCCGTTCTCGGTTTCGGAGCGTTCGTCGGGCTGGGTCGTATCGCGCAAGGCGCTCACTTTCTGTCGGATGTCGTCTATGCCGGCCTTATCGCCTATGGCATGACGACGCTGTTGCACTGGTGGATCGTGGATCGCGACGGTCTCGCGACGCCGCCGCTCCTCCGATTCTATCGATTGATCTTGCACGATGCAGCCATTGCATGGGCCGTGATACGCTGCGCATTTGGATCGCCCGCTATTCGCCTCGTTTTTGTCGCGGCGGCAACGACGCTTCTCGTGGTGATCTCGATCCGTGCTGCCGACCGGCCGCTCGCATTGTTTTTCCACGCCCGAGACCACGACCTGCGCTCGCTCTTCGACTTCACAGGGCGTCTCGGTTTGACTTACGGCTATTTGACCATCTTCGGCCTTGCTTTTGTCGCGCTGCACTGGGGCGGCGTACCGCCCCGACTGCAGCAGTTCACACTGCCGCTGCGCGCCCTTTCGGGAATCCCGGCGTTCCTCTTTCTTTCGATTGCCGCCTCGGGCGTCATCGTCGATGTGTTGAAGATTGTCTTTGGACGAGCCAGGCCAAAACTGCTTTTCCAGTCTGATGTCTATGGTTTTGCCTGGCTCATGTGGCGTTCCGACCACTGGTCGTTTCCTTCGGGACACAGCGCCACAATCGTCGCTCTGATGGCGGCTCTCTGGTTTCTTTGGCCGCAGCACCTTCTCTTTTATATCCTCGTGGCGTCGATTGTGTGTATGAGCCGCGTCGTGGTCGGTGCTCACTACCTCGCGGACTGCCTCGCCGGCGCGTTGATCGCGGTTCTGACCACTCGCTATATCGCGCAGGTCTTCGCCAAGTGTGGCATTGATCTAGCGGCGGCACGCCATGGTCGTGGTGGTTCGGGAGGAGTGGCGCCTCGGTTTTGCCGACGCCTCGGCAGAGCGTTCATCGGGCGGGATCGAGCCGGTTCACGTTAACTCCGGCAGCGGCTTGCACCGGCCGCGAAGGGTGTAGTATCGGAGCGGGTGCTGCTCACTGCCTTCGAAAACGGCTCGCCGCCATGGCCTTGCGCATCGAGACCTTCGACAACGCTCGCGGCGGCAACACACTTTACAAGGCGCTGACCCATCCGAGCGCCACCCGACTAGGGCAGGCTCTGGTTGGTATGCTGATGCGCAACGCTCCCGTTGCTGTCTACGATCCGAGCGGTGCCGCCGAGGCATTCAACGAGATCTTCTGCCTCGATAGGGTCGAGATCGCCGATATTTATGTCCAACAAGTGGCTCGGATCGGCGACACGATCTGTGGCCACGCGACGAAGCCGGTTACCGAGCTCGCCGACTCGCGCGCGCGGTCGGTGTTCGTGGCCGCGTTCGACGCCGAGCTCACAATCGCGCAACTCCAGCCCTATTTGCCCGACGGCGCGCGCGTCTTCAGCCTCGACGCCATGCGGATCCCCGCCGAGCGTTTGACCAGCCGGCGCGCTTATCTCGACCCGCTCAATTTTGCCACCAACTTTGCTTTTTTCCGTGATGCAGGTGGATTGCATACGCGGCTCGTGACCGCGAACTACTGGTCAGGTTACGGCGCAGAAACTGTCACCTGCTGGATGACGTTGTTCGCTGGTGACGGTCAAATCCTCGCCGAGTGGTGCGAAAGTTGTGTCGCGGCCGGGAGCACGATCACTCTCGATAGTCGCGAAATCCGCGATCACTTCCGCCTGACCGAATTCTGCGGTCAACTATTTCTGCACGTCGTCGGAGCAGCCGGGCACGACGTCGTCAAATACGCCCTCGACACATTCGGCGAGGCCAGCCCCGAGATCGCGTGCAGTGATCGTGCCGATACCGACTGCTCGCTCTCCTCCACGCACGATGCGAACGCTTGGCCCGCGGACCGCTATGCCGGCCTCCCTGCACCTGGCCCCGGCGAGCGAGTCGTGCTCTGGCTTCAGAACAGCCATCCCATCCCGATTCCGGCCTGCGACATTCGTCTAAACCCGATGGGCGAGGAGCACCTGGTGCCGATCGCCCAGCCGATCGCGCCGTTTGCGACCCGCGCGGTCGATATCGGCCAAGTTCTGCCGGGCTTGACTTGGCCGAGGCAGATCGAGCTGCGCGCGGGGAAGCACATGGTCCGGCCCCGCTACGAGATCCTCGATCGCAGCCGCCGACGGATTGCACATGTCAATGTCGAACGCGGCGACTTGGTGGCCGACCTCGATCTTCCGAGGCTCGCGGGCACCCTCGGCAAGGGTTATCTGTTGCCTGCGCCGGTCATGCCGCTCGATGAATGGGAGAGCGTTGTACTGCCGACACCGATGGCCGTCGGTCAAGCCGAGCTGCCGATTGCGGCGCTAGTCTATGACCCGGAGGGAAACGAAATTCTGCGTCATCCTTTCGGGCGAGTGCCGCGGGCGCACCAAGCGGCACTCGACCTGGACGGGGTCGCCGGGATCGATGCACTGCACAGCGGTTATGGCCATGTCGAGCTGATCTACGACTTTTCCGCCGGGGGCACCGCGGATGGGTGGCTTCACGCGCTGTTCCGCTATCGCCACCGGCGCAGCGGTCATGCTGCTGAAACCAGTTTTGGGGCGCATGTCTTCAACACGATTTTGACTTATCGCGACGAGCCGCAATCCTACAGCGGGCGTCCTCCGGGATTGTCGACCCGTCTCTTCCTAAGGCTCGGCGAAAATGGCTACGACACATTGTGCCAGCTTATCTATCCGGCATCGCGCCCGCGGCGGGCGGTGAGCGCCACGGAGATCAATCTCCACGACGGCGGCGGGCGCGAGGTAGCCCGGACGAGGTTGGCGATCCCCTGTTCGGGTTCGCGGCTCTGGTACTATCGAGATGTATTTGACGCCGCGACGCGAGCCCGCGCAGGAGCCGGCGCTTATGTGATGATTCGCGACGTGACCTGCCGGCTCTTTGGCTATCACGGGCTCGTCGGGCGCAACGGCTCGTTCAGCCTCGACCACATGTTCGGCTTTTAGCCCCGCTGCTTCCCGCGGAACCGCCGAAGAATGATATAATTCGCCAGTCGATCACCGGGGTGCCCGGAATGCCCGAGCGTCATCACAGCAAGGTCCTGATCATCGGCGGGGGACCGGCCGGTTATACCGCAGCGATCTATGCGGCGCGCGGCAATTTGGAGCCCATCCTCGTCACCGGGCTGCAACCGGGCGGCCAAATGACCATCACCACCGACGTCGAGAACTACCCGGGCTTCGCCGATATTATCCAGGGCCCGTGGTTGATGGAGCAGATGCGGCAGCAGGCCGAACACGTCGGGACGCGGATGATTCTCGATCTGATCGTCGCGATCGATCTCGGCCGTCGGCCTTTCGTCGCCACCGGCGATTCGCGGGATATCTATACGGGCGATACGGTGATCATAGCGACCGGCGCACAGGCTCGTTGGCTCGGTCTGCCGAGCGAGGAAGTCTTCCGCGGCTTCGGGGTGTCGGCCTGTGCCACCTGCGACGGATTTTTCTTCCGCGGCAAGGACGTCGTCGTGGTTGGGGGCGGCAATACCGCGGCCGAGGAGGCGATCTATTTGACTAACCACGCCCGGCGGGTGACCCTCGTTCATCGCCGCGATGCGTTGCGGGCGGAGAAAATCCTGCAAGATCGGCTGTTCCGTAACCCCAAGATCGACATTGTCTGGGACAGCGTCGTCGAGGAAATCCTCGGCGTGCCTGAACCGCCTGTCGTCACCGGGATCCGCTTACGTAACGCGCGCACTGGTGCGCTCAGCGAGCATGCCTGCGATGGCATCTTCATCGCCATCGGGCACACCCCGGTGACCGAGTTCGTAGTCGGGCAACTCCCGCTTGATCCGGAAGGCTATATCATCGCTCGCCCGGACTCGACCGAAACCCCGATTCCGGGGGTCTTTGCCGCGGGCGACGTCAGAGACAAGATATTTCGCCAGGCGGTCACCGCGGCGGGGATGGGATGCATGGCCGCACTCGAGGCGGAAAAGTTTCTGGCAGCGCAGGAGGAATCAGTCAGCGTGCGCGCCGCAAAATAGCAGGCGAGCGTCGAGTCCGGTCGAGGCGCTCCAGGGGAAGCAGGGATGGATTGGGACAAGTTGAGGGTTTTCCACGCCGTGGCCGAGGCAGGTAGCTTCACGCATGCCGGCGAGTCGCTGAATCTTAGCCAATCCGCAGTCAGCCGGCAGATCAGCGCACTCGAGGAAAGCTTGAGTGTCCCGCTCTTTCACCGCCATGCCCGCGGCCTGATCCTGACCGAGCAGGGTGAGCTGCTGTTCCGAACCGCGCGCGACGTTTTCGCCAAGCTGTCGATGGCGGAAGGCTTGATCTCCGAATCGAAGGACCGACCCAAAGGACCGCTCAAGATTCAGACCACGGTGGCCTTCGGCTCGACTTGGCTGACACCGCGCATCCGGGAATTCCTTGACCTCTACCCCGAAATCCAGGTCAGCTTGGTGGTTGATGATGCCGAACTCGACTTGTCGATGCGCGAAGCCGATGTGGCCATACGCATGGCGCCGCCGCGACAGCCGGATCTGATCCAGCGTCACCTCGTCAGTATCCCGGTTCATACCTACGCTGCGCCTGACTACATCAAGAAGCATGGCATGCCGCAAAGGGTCGAGGATCTGGACAAGCACCGGCTGATCGTCTACGGCGACGATTCTCGCCCACCGGTGCAGAACATCAACTGGCTGCTCGATACCGGGACCATGCCTGGCCGAGAGCGCAAGCCGATTCTGACCGTGAACAACTTCTACGGCATGCTTCGTGCCGTAGTCAGCGGGCTCGGGATTTGTGCGCTACCCGATTTCATGGCCAACGAATATACCGAACTCGTACGTGTCCTGCCTGAACTGACCGGTCCGCCGGTCGAGGCCTATTTCGTCTACCCGGAGGAACTGCGTTCGTCCAAGCGCATCAGCGTCTTCCGTGATTTCCTATTGCGTAAGGTAGCGGAAACTCGACTTAGCTGACCTCGGTAAACCGTTGAAATTCAACACCGAGAGGTCGTCTCCCTAGGAGCGTTGCAGTTTTTGCAGACGAGCCAGAAGAAATTCCGGGTGGTAGTCCGCTGAGAAATGCTCCATCTTAAGCATGCGTTTTGACGCAGCCAGTTTCTGTCGGCGCCCTTGCCGATGTAGGTTTCCGGGACTTGTGCCCGGGAAGAGGGTCTGCGGACCCTCACGTCTCCCAGACGTGAAGCCTCCCTGTTCAAACTTGGCCGGAACTTTGGTTCCGGCCAATTTCTTTTGTCTCAGACTGTATCGGCTGCTTGTTGACAGTGGAGATCTTCGGACGAGTCCGGCTTCCCCGATGCGTGCAAACCCGAGGGGACCGAGGCTAAACTCTAACTCTCGGTCCGAGCAGTCCTGGCGACCCCGCGTTGGGGCCGATCTGCTCACCAGCGCGAAAAGGAGAACGAGATGAAAGACGGCTACCGGTTCGTCGACTGCGACATGCACATCATGGAGCCGATCGATCTCTTCGGTAAGTATCTCGACCCGGCTTTCAAGCAGCGTGTCACTTCGTCGCCCCGTCCGACCAATTCCGGAAGCACCGGAATGCGCCGCCGGCCGTTGTGGTTTTTCGACGGCGCCCCGATCAGCAACGACGGCAACGTGTCGCAATACAACCGGATACGCGGACCCCTCGTCTCCGCCCGCGCCAACACGAACGTCATGTTCGCTGCCGAGCGCGGGTACGACGCCGAGGCGCAAATCATGGGCATGGAGATGGAGGGAATCGACATTGCCGTGCTGTTCCCGACGCTGGGTCTGTCGTTCCTAGCTCGCGATAGTATGGATCCACAGCTTTCTGCCGCGATCTGCCGGGCCTACAACGACTGGCTGCACGATTTCTGTCAGCACAGCCCCGGCCAGCTGAAGATGGCGGCGATGCTGCCGATCCACGATGTCAATCTCGCCTGCCGGGAGCTCGAGCGCTGCGTTCGCGACTACGGTGCCGTCGGAGCTTTTGTCCGGCCCAATTACGTCAACGGTCGTTACTGGCACTCCACCTACTGGGACCCGCTCTACAACCTGCTTCAGGATCTCGATGTCCCGCTGTGCCTTCACGAAGGGACCGGATCATATTATTCGACGATCGAGCCGCGCTTTGGCGAGAACCGATTCATGCGCCACGTGGCCAGCCACTCGACCGAGATGCAGCTCGCTCTGATCGCGTTGATGCTGGGCGGCATCTTCGAGTTCTATCCGCGGCTAAAGGTAGCATTCCTCGAGGCGCAGAGCTGGTGGGTTCCCGGACTGTTGGGGCGCATCGAGTGGGATCTCCGGCAGCACCACGACGCCGACGCGCCCTATCTCA
>DASQCY010000304.1:0-2308 GCA_035634495.1 Allostellaceae bacterium | reverse complement strand
GCCGAACGGCCAACGAAAGATTTAACGGCCTACGATCTTTATCTGCGGGCGCGCTCGGTTGCTTCGAGCTACGAGCGAGAGCATCTAGCTCAGGCGCTCGATTTGCTTGGGCAGGCGATTGACCGCGAACCGCGCTACGGTCCCGCTCTCGCCTTGGCGGCGACCTATCGGGGCGACCTCGAAAATTACGATTGGGCGGATGATCGCGAGGAGGAGGAGAACCGCCGGGCGGCGATAGGTCTTGCCCGCGAGGCCCTAAGCGCCGCCGCCGATGACCCGGGTGTCCTCGGTCGCGCCGCCATGGTGCTCGGCCGTTTCGGCGAGGATCTCGACGCCGCCCTAGCCTTGATCGATCGCGCTCTCGTGCTCAATCCGAGCTTTGCCTATGGCTGGTATTGGAGCGGCTGGCTGCACCTGTTTGCCGGTCAGGCGGAGCTGGCGATCCAGCATTTCGAGACCTCGATGCGCCTCAATCCCCGCGGTCAGAGGGGCTTCCATCTGGCCGGGATCGGCACGGCTCATTTCGTCAATCATCGGTTCGAGGATGCGTTGGCGGTGCTGCGGATCTCCCTCGAGGAGGTACCTGCGTTCACACCCGCATATCGCACGCTGGCGGCCTGTTACGCGCATATGGGCCGGCTCGATGAAGCGCGATCCATCCTCAAGCGGCTGGCAGCACTCACCCCGGTGGTTGTGCCGACTGCGAACCCATTCCGCCGTCCGGAGGATGGCGAGCTATTTCTGTCGGGCCTGAGCCTGGCGGCCGGCGAGGCGGAATGAGCCAGACCCGCCGCCTCGCGGCGATCCTCGCGGCCGACGTCGCCGGCTATTCGCGGCTGATCGAGGCGGACGAGGAAGGCACCCTCGCGCGGCTCAGGGGGCTCCGAGCCGAAACCATCGATCCGAAAATCGCCGGGCATCGAGGCCGTATTGTCAAAACCACCGGCGACGGCCTGCTGGTCGAGTTCGCCAGCGTTGTCGATGCGCTCCGCTGCGCAGCCGAGCTGCAGGCGGATTTGGCAGAAAGCAACGCCGCGTTATCGCCAGCTCGCCGGATCGAGTTCCGGATCGGCATCAACGTGGGCGACATCGTCGTCGAGGATGGCGACATCTTTGGCGACGGCGTCAACGTTGCCGCCCGCCTCGAAGGCTTGGCTGATCCGGGTGGCATCTGCGTTTCGGCGCGGGTCCGGGAGGATACAGCGGGCAAGCTTGACCTCACCTTCGAAGACATGGGCGGGCAGGCGCTCAAGAACATCGCGCGGCCCGTCCGCGCCTACCGAGTGATGACGGCTGCCGGCTCGGCAGCAGTGCGGGCGAGCTCCGGCCCGCCGCTGCCGGACAAGCCGTCGATCGCGGTATTGCCGTTTGCGAATATGAGCGGCGACCCGGAGCAGGAGTATTTCGCCGACGGCATGGTCGAGGAGATCATTACGGCACTCTCCCGCATCCGCTGGCTGTTCGTCATCGCCCGAAATTCGAGTTTCACCTACAAGGGCCAAGCCGTCGACGTGAAGCAGGTCGGCCGCGAGTTGGGCGTGCGCTATCTGCTCGAAGGCTCGGTGCGCAAAGCGGGCGACCGCCTGCGCATCACCGCGCAACTGATCGACGCGACAAAAGGGGCGCATCTCTGGGCCGACCGCTTCGACGGCCCGCTCGAAGATGTCTTCGACCTCCAGGACAAAGTGGCGTCGAGCGTCGCCGGTGTGATTGAGCCGACGATGCAAGCCGCCGAGATCCGCCGCTTGGCCGAACGGCCGACCGGTGATCTGACTGCGCACGATCTCTACCTGCGTGCCCTCTCGCACGTTTATCCGCGCCAGAAGGAAGGCATCATCGCTGCACTCGACCTGCTCGGGCAGGCGACCGAACGTGATCCGCGTTACGGCGTCGCCCTGGCCAGGTCGGGGTGGTGCCACTTCCAGCTCGACGTCAACGGCTGGACAGACGACCATGAGGCAAGCCGGCGCACCGGTCTCGATCTCGCTCGGCGTGCCCTTCAGATCAGTCCTGACGACCCTGACGTCCTTGCCATCGCGGCCTTTGTGCTCGCATGGTACGGCGAGGACATCAACCTCGCCGTCGGGTTGATCGACCACTGTCTCGACCTCAACCCTAACTTTGCCCGCGGTTGGTATTGGAGCGGTGTCCTCAGGGTTATGGCCGGTCAACCCGATCTTGCGCTCGAGCATTTCGAGACGTTTGTGCGGTTGAGCCCCCGCGGCCGCATCTCATTTTATCTGACCGGAATTGGCAACGCCCTGTTCTTCAAGCGCCGGTTCGACGATGCGGCGGCAAAGCTGCTCGC
>DASQCY010000303.1:0-8412 GCA_035634495.1 Allostellaceae bacterium | reverse complement strand
CTTTCTGTCGCCGCAGATGACGATATCGTGTTCGCTTTCGATCACGACGGTAAATGGCATCGTGCGCTCGCCAAGCTCGGCATCGATCCGTCGATGTTGTCGAGCGACGCGGGGCATGCGTAAGAACCGTCGATAATTTTTTATGCGCACTCAAGGACCGGCATTCACGCCCTCCAGCGCGAGCGTGTGAGGACGAATGCATGTCCTGAGTTTTCCTTGCATAGACCGGTCGCGAGCGCTTTCCGTGGGCGATTTCTCAGGACCCCATGGTTATGGGCACTTTTTCAATACGGCGCCCGTCCCAATCCTCGCGTAGGATCGCGAAGAGCAGATGGTCCTGCCATTTCCCTTCGATGCACAGGTATTGCCGGGCGCAACCCTCCTGTTGGAAACCGGCTCGTACCAGCAGCGAGCGGCTCGGGGTGTTGTTTGGCAGGCAAGCGGCCTCGACCCGATGGAGGCGAAGCCGCTCGAAGGCGAAGCCCAGGACGAGAGGAAGTGCCGCCGTCATGTAGCCCCGCTGAGCGAAGGGCTCACCGATCCAATAGCCGAGGCTGGCGGTCTCGGACACGCCACGTCGCAGATTGGAGAGGCCGACTCCGCCGATCAATGTTTCGTCCTGGGTGAAGATGAACAAGTTGTAGGCTTGGTCGGTCCTCCAGTCTTCGGCATAGCGGGCCACCCGGGTACGGAAGCTCGCCCGACTCAGCGCGTCGACGGGCCAGCTTGGCTCCCATGGCGCGAGAAAATTTCGGGAACGGCCGCGCAGGCTCGCCCAGTCCTCGTAATCGCCGCGTTCGGGCGAACGCAAAAAGACACGCTCGCCGGCCAAGCGAAATGGCTCCGCGCGAGCAAGAAAAATACGGGGAAAGGATTTGCGTTGCGGCGCCATCGCTATCGCAGCATCAAGCGGCGAAGCGATCTCTGACGTAGTCGAACTCCTCGAGCGCACTCAATGGTCCGAGCGCGGCAAGGGTCGGCGGAGCCGAGCGCCAGCGAGCGACAACCCTGCGGATCGCGGCATCGTCGACCATTTCGAGGCGCTCGACGATCTCAAGCGGATCGAATGGCGTGCCGTGGATCAGAAGATGCTGCGCCAACTGCTCGCAGCGCGCCGAAGTGCTCTCAAGCGACATCAGCAGACCCGCCTTCATCTGAGTCTTGGCGCGATTAAGCTCGACCGGGTTCAGCCCGTCCTCGAGACGGATCGCCTCTGCGCACAGCGCAGGCACGAGTTCGGCCGCCTCGGCTTCACCCGTACCGGCATAGATCCCGAACAGCCCGCCGTCGCGGTAGCCATGGACAAACGAATGTATCGTATAAACCAAGCCCCGCTTCTCTCGAATCTCCTGGAACAAGCGGGAGGACATGCCTCCGCCGAACGCCGTCGACAATACGGAGGCGGCGTAATAATCAGGGTCTCCGAGCACCACCCCGGGAAAGCCCAGAACGAGATGCAGTTGTTCGAGATCACGCTCCTCGCGCCGATCGCCGCCGGCATAGCACGCCGGCTCGGTCGTCGCGGAACGTTCGGCCGGCAACCCCCCGAGCAGCTTGTCGGCGAGCCCTGCGATTCGGTCGTGATCGAGATGCCCGGCAGCCGCGAGCACCATGCGCTGGGCGCCGTAATGATCGCGCAAATAGGCGATAATCGCCTCGCGCTTGAGCTGGCGGATGATTTCCGGTCTCCCCAACACCGGCCGACCCATCGCTTGGTCGGGATACGCGCACTCCTGGAAATGGTCGAACACGATGTCGTCGGGAGTGTCGTTCGCCTGCCCGATCTCCTGTAGGATCACCGCGCGCTCGCGCTCGGTCTCCTCCGGCTCGAAGGTGGAGTTCTGCAGGATGTCGGAGAGGATATCGAGGGCCAGCGGGACGTCCTCCTTGAGTACTTTTGCGTAGTAGGCCGTGCTTTCGCGGGAGGTGTACGCGTTGAGATGGCCGCCGACCGCTTCGATCTCCTCGGCGATGGCGAGAGCGTTCCGTCGTGCGGTGCCCTTGAAGGCCATGTGCTCGAGGAAATGTGCAACCCCGTTGATGTTAGCCTGCTCGTGCCGGGTGCCGACATCGACCCAAATCCCGAGCGAGACCGTGTCGACGGTGTCGATGCGGTCGGTAGCGACCCGCAATCCGTTGGCCAAAGTGGAAAGCTGCGTCGTCATTCTATGATCCGATCAGGAGTTTCCGGCACGCCGCGCGCGGGCGCGAATAAAGCGTGTTACGGCGCCCAGATCGTTGGGCAACACGACCAGCCGCTCGCGCCTCTCGAGGATGTCGCTAAGGGCAGCGGGCAACACCGGCCGAAGGCCGGTCGCACGTTCGACCACATCGGGAAACTTCGCCGGATGGGCGCAGGCCAGGGCGATCATCGATGCACTGGCGTTCCCCGCACTTATTTCGGTCTGCGCGGCCGCAACCGCGATCGCGGTGTGGGGATCGATCAGCAAGCCCGATCGGGCGTAAGTCTCGGCGATGGTGTCCATCGTGTGAGTGTCGTCAACCTTGTGGGTAGAAAACAAGCGACGCGCCGTGCGCCAGCCTTGGTCATCCTCGCGCATGCGGCCGTTCTGCCGAAAGAGCCGCATCACCTCGCCGACGGCTGCACCGCTACGGCCCTTTAGCTCGAACAGCAAGCGCTCGAAATTGCTAGACACCTGGATGTCCATGCTGGGCGTGAAGCTCGGCTCGACGGGGGCGATCACCATCTGTCCTGTCGCAAAATAGCGCGCGAGAATGTCGTTACGGTTGGTGCCGATGACCAGCCGGTCGATCGGGAGCCCCATGCGGCGAGCGATGTGCCCAGCATATACATTGCCGAAATTGCCGGTAGGCACACTGAACGAAATCGGGCGGGCCGGAGCGCCGAGCGCCACTCCGGCGGCGAAATAGTACACGGTTTGAGCGGCGATTCGTGCCCAGTTGATCGAATTGACCGCCGAGAGATTGAGCGTGCACCGCAGCTTTGCGTCGGCGAACAGGGCTTTGACGAGATCCTGACAGTCGTCAAAAGTGCCCTCGATGGCGATTGCATGGGCATTCGACGAATCGACCGTCGTCATCTGCCGGCGTTGAATCTCGGAAACTCGATTGTGCGGAAAGAGCATGAATATGTCGATCGCTTCCCTATCGCGGCAAGCCTCGAGCGCGGCAGAGCCGGTGTCTCCTGAGGTTGCGCCAACGACAGTTATATGCTCGTGCCGTCGCGCGAGCACCGCGTCAAACATCTGCCCGACAAGTTGCAGTGCGAGATCCTTGAAGGCAAGCGTCGGCCCGTGGAACAGTTCGAGCAGCCATAGCCGCTCGTCGAGCTGAACCAGCGGTACGACCGCGGCCCGATTGAAACTGCTGTAGGCCGCCACTGTGAGCTGCCGTAGCTCGTCCGTTGCAAAAGTCTCGCCGGCGAACAGCGAGACGACGCGAGCCGCGAGTTCGGCGTATGGCAGGCCGGCGTAGTCCCGCAAAGTCGCCACGCTGAGCACAGGCAGCCGGTCCGGCACGTAGAGCCCGCCGTCGTCAGCGAGGCCTCCCAGAAGCGCCTCCGTGAACGAGAGGGTGGATGGTGAGGGGCGGGGATCGCGGGTACTGAGATAACGCACGAGTTCAGGTCCGATTCGGACGCGGAGCCTATCGCTGCTCTAGCAGCCCCACAACTGGATGTAGGCTCATCACGCAAATTCGGTTCTGGGAAGGCACGGCGCGGCGCGATGTCCGCCCCGCTGAATCACTTCGGAACGTAAAAGGTACCGTCTTGCGAGCGCCAAGCTATCCGGTAATAACGATCGACCGCATAAAGGACGTCGTCGGTAAAACGACTGAATTTACGCTCGTGAGGAACAATGTGACAAGGAGCGGCTTCCTGATCGTCACAAATGTCGGTGCGAAGTTGTACTACCGCGAACTCCTTGGCAGCAATTCGCCGAATAATGTCATTTTGGTCGAGCATACCGGCCAGGATGAATTGGCGCGAATTAAACGGATCGAGGGTAAATGGCTGACCGGCGCGATAGCACAGAAGTAAACTCTCGCACATCGCCGGTCCGTGCCTGTCCGAAATGAACTCCGCTTCAGCCAAAAAAAACCGCTCGGCTTGGCGGTCGCTCTCCAACAAACCGCCGGCATGATGAATTTGCGCAAACGCCTGCGGGCTTCTTGCCAAGATCGGCTCGGCGAGGAGCAGCGGCGCAAGAGCGAGCGCAACCTTAGATACGCGCTCGTGAGCGAATACCCCGGAGACCATCCGGTTGCGCAACTCGTGCAGCATGACACCCGCAGCGACGGCGAGAAACACCGCTGCGTCCTGAAACATGTTGTAGGAGGTTCCCTCAAAGCCTGAGAAAATCGTCGCGGCGAAAATCGAAATGATGCCATAGGCGGCGAGAATGCGTCGGTCGCCCGAAAAAATGGCTCGGGCGAACAAGAGAACCACTGCCAGAGGAAACTCGCCCAGACGCAAATACTTCATCAAATGGTAGCGCGCTCCGTGCCATGTAAAAAGACGGGGCGACAGCAAATGGTCGATAAAGGTGCCACCTGCGACAAGATGTGTGAGCCCGAGGCAGCTCACGGCGAGACTGGCGCAGCAGCCGAACCAGAACGGCAGCCAGCGTGGCGAGCGGATTGCGATATCGAAGGTGATCGCGAGCGGGATCGCTATGAGATTGTGCTTGACGAAGCCGGCGAGTGTCACGAGCAGGGCCGTACGCAAAAGGCTAAGCCAATGGGGCGGTCCGGAAATGTAACTGACTAGGGCGCCGAGCATTATCGACTCGCCCAAAGTCTGCGGATCGTCGACTGCGACCCAGGCGGGCGCGACAAGATAACAAAAACCGAGGGCACAGCCCCCGCCGAAGACCGCGTCGACCCTATCACCGCCGAACCGGCGTATTGCGGCCGCGGCCAGGACGCCTACCGCGAAGAAGGACAACAGCGCGATGATCCGCCCGCTCAATAAAAGGTCGTGGACCACGAAATTAACGCCGGTTACCACCAAGAACGAGAAGATCGGGTAATTGTTCACACGCCAATAGTTATCGTCGTAAATGATTTCGTGATCGATAAGTCTCTGTGCGTTATAGACATTCCATCCCTCGTTATAATTTATTTCGAAGCTGAAGCCGATCGAAAGCAGGTTACCGGCAGCCAGCGTGATTGCGTAAACCAGAACGAGGCCGGCGAAGATGGGGAGAAATCGAGCCGCGGTTGGAGAGAACAGTGGTCGGACAACGACCGTCGAAATGCGAGGATGCTCAGCTTCCGCCTGCAAGGACATAAAATCTCTACTCCGTCGTTCCGGAATTGATCTCGTAAGCTCGAACTTATTGAATTCGCTTATTTGGTTCCAGCTTCGTCCGGTTAGCACGAGATGCTGGGCCGATGAGCGCGCAGCCAGAGCCGCCTGCTGGATGAGGTCCTGCCGTCATTTGGCCTTGCGCCAAGCGCATTCAGCGCTTCAAGATGGCCAGAGAGTCTGCCGCAGCTTCGGGATGCGCATCCCTTTGGAAAGAGAGGGCAAGCGGTCGGAGGACTGGGTCACGGCCTCTGATGCGGTAAAGGCGAGATTCCATATCTTTCAAGACGCTCGGAATGTATCGCCGCCCGCTACGCCCTTGCAACCTGATGCTGCGCAGGGTTCGGGAAGTTGCAGACCGGCTTCGCCACCGCGCCATCCTCGATCGCCCCCCGGAAGGCCGACCGACGCGCCCTGGCCCGACGAAGGAGCTCACCGGGCTGGAGCGGGCGCGATGCGCATGCCGAGCAGAGGTGCAGCCGCTTCTAGGGGGAGTTTCGTGTAATCGCGCGGAATCTCGAACAACGCAGCGTCTTGTCTGCCGATCTTGACGTGGTGTAGCTGCCAATCGATCGTTGAGAGTTTGCCGTTTCGCGTTTCGAACTTGCCGACGCACTTCATCGGGATTCCGTCGCGGCTTAGCCACGGCGAGCCCGTCGCACGGCCTTCGGGCGAATCGTTCTCCACCAAATATTGTGTCGTTGCGATGCCGTCGATGCTCTCTTGCCCGATCGGCTGCCACAGATCAGGGTGACTGAAGACCGCGACGGCGCTGGGGAGCACAAATTCGACGACAGTATGGAGTTGCGGCAGCACGATCTCGCCGACAGTACTGTCGGCGCGCAGGATAAACACTGGCTTAACGGCCGGAAAATCCTGCTCGTGCCGTTGCTCGCCCGGCATGTGCCACATTCTGCCAACAAAGCTCCGCCCATCGAGAATTAGAACCCTCTCTGCGGTGGAGCCGACCTGAGCATCGCCGATGGTCTCGGCCTGCGCATTGGTCGACAGCAACACTGGTAACGAAAACGCGATTGGGGACAGACGGAGCGCGCGCATGGTCATCCTGGGCCCGATGCGGGTCTGACAGGAGCAGGTGCGGCGGTCTCGCGACGCGCTGGACAGCGCCAGCGTAACGCCTATCCTGCGGCAGGTGAAACTGGAACGGGTGAGACGGGGCGGTCGCGATGAACGGAAGGATCAAGGCGCTGGTCCTCGCATGCCCGAGCGGGCGATGAACGACACCGACGGAACGATCACGGTAAAAGTCCATGCTGCGATCACCGACATACCGGCTGCCGCCTGGGATGCGTGCGCCGGGGACGGTAACCCGACCATCTCGCACGCCTTTTTGAATGCGCTCGAGGAAAGCGGCTCGACGACAGCCCGTACCGGCTGGACACCGCAGCATCTGTCTGTCGCCGGCCCAGGTGCTGCGGTCGTGGGCGTGGTGCCGCTGTACGCGAAGACCCACTCCTATGGCGAATACGTCTTCGATTACGGGTGGGCGGACGCTTACGAACGCGCCGGCGGCCGATACTATCCGAAGTTGCTCTCCGCTGCGCCGTTTACTCCGGTACCCGGCCCGCGGCTGATGGTGCGTCCCGGCGCGCCGCCGGAGACGCAGGCACACCTGATTGCAGCGATGATCGAGCTCGCCAAGCGGCGACGAATTTCGTCGCTCCACGTCAATTTCCCCGAACACTCCGATATGGAATCACTGACCGAGGCCGGATTTCTGCAACGCCTCGGCCAGCAGTTTCATTGGACAAATGCCGGCTATCGCGATTTCGACGATTTCCTTGCGGCGTTGAACTCGCGCAAGCGCAAGGCGGTCAAGAAGGAACGCCGCGAGGCGCTCGCACCGGGCCTCGAAATCGAGGTCCTCACCGGAGCCAATCTGAAGCCCCGTCATTGGGACGCGTTTTATGAATTCTATCTTGCGACCTCGGATCGCAAGTGGGGCTCAGCTTATCTCAATCGCCGCTTTTTCGCATTGATCGGCGAACGAATGCCCGAGAAGATCGTCCTCGTCATGGCGCGGTGCGGCGCCAATTACGTCGCGGGCGCATTCAACCTTCTCGGAAAAGATACAATCTACGGCCGCAACTGGGGCAGCTATGGAGACTACAAGTTTCTTCATTTCGAATGCTGCTATTATCAAGCGATCGAATTCGCCATTACACACGGGCTGAAGCGCGTCGAGGCGGGCGCGCAGGGGCCGCATAAGATCCAACGCGGCTATCTCCCCACGTCGACTTACAGCGCCCACTGGATCCCCGATCCGGCTTTTCGGCGAGCGGTTGCGCAATTCCTCGCCCGCGAACGCGACATGATCGAACGAAAAATCGACGGGCTCACCGAGTTCTCCCCATTCCGGCAACAGGAGGACCCGCCCTAGCCCTCCCCGCTGCTGGGCGAGGGGCCCTACCTACTCGACCAGCTCTGGCTCCCTTGGCGCGGGCGTGACCGGGCGCTCCTGGAAGGAGAACGCGAGCGCGTCGTCCTCTTGCTTGCGCGTCACGCGGACGATCCCGCCTTTTGCCAGCCGCCCGAACAGCAGCTCATCGGCGAGCGGTTTCTTGATGTGTTCCTGAATGATGCGGGCCAGCGGGCGGGCCCCGAAAAGCGGATCGTAGCCCTTTTCCGCCAGCCACGTGCGCGCGCTCGCATCGAGCTCGATCGTGACATTTCGATCGGCAAGCTGCTCTTCGAGCTGCAGCACGAACTTGTCGACGACCCGGCCAATCGTCTCGGTCGATAGGGCAGAGAACGAGATCGTCGCATCGAGCCGGTTGCGAAACTCGGGGGAAAACATGCGGTTGATTGCTTCGTGATCGTCGCCTTCGCGGATGCCGCTGCCGAACCCGATGGCAGGTTTGGCGAGGTCGGAAGCGCCGGCATTCGTCGTCATGATCAGGATGACGTTGCGGAAGTCGACGATCTTGCCGTTGTGATCGGTCAGCTTTCCGTAATCCATGACTTGCAACAGGATATTGAAGAGATCGGGATGTGCCTTCTCGATCTCATCGAGCAGCAGCACGCTGTGGGGATGCTGGTCGATCGCATCGGTCAGCAATCCGCCCTGATCGAAACCGACATAGCCGGGTGGGGCGCCGATC
>DASQCY010000302.1:0-1769 GCA_035634495.1 Allostellaceae bacterium | reverse complement strand
GTCGGTATTCGGGGTACATTCGGCCGCCAGCGTCTCTGCAGAGTCCGCTTGCTCTGGCGGAAGGTTGTTTTTGAGAATTTCCGTGAGATAACTCTGAAAATGTTCCTCGTGGAGAGCGTAGTTCGACTCGAGCCGATCTATTAAAAAACGTTCCAGTGCCTTAAGTGCGACCTGTCGCATCAAAGTCCGTTTCAACCGGCGCCATCGGAGGACCTCCCACTCCAACGCCACTATGTCGGCGACGAGCATCTCGTCGATCACATCGACCGGCTTTACCGCCGCGCACATACGCGCGAGAAGCTCGTCATAAGCGGCGGCATCCTCGCCCTCGAGGAGCAGCGGCGGGCCGAACAGTGATAAACGCTGCACCTGCCCCGGAATTTGGGCCGCTGCGACTTCCGTCTTGCTTTCACTCTTCCTGGGCACAAACGCCACCATACGCTCGACTAAACGAATCACCGACGCACATCTCATTATACATCAACGATAGCGGCATGACCCGGCAACGCGCGTCTGGAACGGCCGAGCTCGTCGAATTTCGACACCTCCAAACCGGCATGTGCGGCTAGCGATGATCCGCATTGGCTAGGAGCACCACTCGACTTGGGCCGCAAGGCGGACCCCGCTCCGGGAGGCAGCCAGCGCTTCTGCGGAATCGGCTATTTTGCGTCAGCACCGTCAGCATCGTCTGCACTTAAAGCGCCTGTTCCAGTCCGGGCCGAGGATGGCTTAGATACGCTCCATGTCGATTGTCGCTGACTGTGCTGACGGTGCTGACGGTCATGGCGATGTCTTCGGCCCTCGTGTAAATTCTGATCACCCTGGTTCCAGCTCGGCTTTCACGGCTGAAGGCAATCTGGATGCCCAGCGCCCGAAGGAACGGCTGCGCACGACGCAATCGGCCGGCGAGTGCCCTGGGGTTCTTCGGCCAAGCTGGGGCCCCGCCCGGGAGGCCGGGATCCGACAGATCGGCGCCGGCACGCAGGAGGTCGGAAGCATTTCCCGTCCACGTGCTGCAGTTCGCCATAATTTGCCGTATCCGAGCGGCTAGTGGATCAACGTCGATCAAGTCCTCGATCGCGGCCCTTCGGTTTGCCTGATAGGCCCGTGCGAACGTGCCAGCCGGCCAGAATGCAGTTTCGCATGCCGCGGCCCACAGCGCGAAGTCTGCCATCCGGGGAAGCTGTTCCAGGTGGATTCCCGGCAACTTGCGCAGCCCGTGCGCGGCGGCGTCGAGCAATGACCCTAAAATGCGCGGTCGGGCGACCTCGTAGTCGCGCCAAAGTTGCCTCTCGGACTGTCGGCGATGCTCGGCGATGGACGGCAGAGCCAGGAAAAGGGCTCGATCGGCTAGGTCCGACCGGCCGATCACATCCTCAATGCCATTGAGAAGGATCGGCCGCGCGGCTTGAAACAGCACCTCGTCTGCGTCGGTGTAGAGCTGGCGCAGCCCAAAGCTAGCGCCGGTGGCGAGCCGGCAAAACGCATCGGACAGCGCATGGGGCAAACTCGACAGATTGTCGAAGGCAAGCACATGCGAATTGTTCGCTGCGATCACGAGGTCGCGTTCCTCGCGCGCGAGCGCCCGCACCGGGGCCACGTTGGGATCGACCAAGTCCTTGAGCAGCTTCGAAAGAACCGTCTTGGCGGACCCCTGCTCGCCCGCTATCGCGAGTACGGGGTAAGGGCCGCCGGCCCGCAGTGTTGCGAAGAGCCAAGCCACCACCAGGACAAAGTCGTTTCGGCTAGGCAGATTGAGAAACGATGCG
>DASQCY010000301.1:0-3809 GCA_035634495.1 Allostellaceae bacterium | reverse complement strand
ATTTGCGAAAACCGTCGAGTTGCAGGACCGCTCGGTGATCGTTGCGGAAGAGCTGTAAACGAGGAGCTCGCGCCGCCCCGACGGCGTGCTTTGCTGCCTGAGCGCGCCGATCAATAAGTCTGGAACGCACTTTGGATAGCGCCGATCTCTGAGGTCGTCGACAGTGCCAGCATCAACAGGATGCGGGCCTTTTGCGGGCTCAGATCCTCGCCGGCGACAATCCCGCTCTCGCGCAGGCGGCGCCGCGGCGCAACCCGGCCGCGGGCGGCGCGGCTGCACTGCACGATAACCACCCCGGACTTCGCCGCGCGCTCGAACGCGGTGCGCTGCTGTGGCGTCGGGCTGCCCGGCGCAAATCCGGCCGAGACGATCCCGCGGGCGCCGGCGGCGACCGCCGCATCGACCAGCGCGCCATCAGCGCCGGCGTAGGAATAGATGATGTCGACCCGCGGCAGCGCGCCGAGATCGAGCGCGGCAAACGGCGTGTCGGGCATATGGGCGCGCAGCGGGGCGCGGTAGAAATGCACACCGTCACCATCGACATGACCGAGCGCGCCGAAATCGAACGAGCGAAAGGTCTGCAACCGGTAGGTCGAGGTCTTGACGACGTCGCGCGCCGTGTGGATCTCGTCGTTGAGCACTGCGAGGACTCCCTTGCCGCGTGCTTCTCGTGAGCCGGCAACGCGCAAGGCATTGACGAGGTTCATGCCGGCATCGGTACCGAGCGCGCTCGCCGGGCGTTGCGCGCCGACCAGCACCACCGGCTGTGCCACGGCGAGGGTCAGGTTGAGGAAGAACGCGGTCTCCTCGAGGGTCGCGGTGCCGTGCGGGATGACAAACCCGGCGACCGCGGGATCGTCGCGGGCGATCCGGTGGATCAACGCGCGGAGCTCGACCCACTCGCTGGGGCCGATCTCGGTGCTGCCGACTTGGCGGAAGGTTGTGACAGCCGGGTCGGCGACGAGCCGGGTCTCCGGAAAGCGGTCGAGCAATGCCTCGCAGCTGAGCTTCTGTCCGAAATCTGGATAGTCGAGGACGTCGAGGCTCGACGCGCCGAGCGAGGAGATCGTACCGCCGGTGCCGATTACGGCGATGCGGGGAAGGGCTGTGTTCATCGGTGCTCCAAGGCAGGCCTGCGAAAGGGAATCCCGCGGGCGGCGTCAGCGCGTATCAGCCGCAGGGTAACATGGAGCGACCTCGATTTTGTCCTCCTGCTGCCGGTCGCCCCCGTCCAGCTTGCTGAAGATTGTACAATGATCGCCCTCGAGCGCGATCTGGACGACCAGGAAATTGTATTCCTTGGGACTGCTACCGAAGGAAAGCGTGATCGTGTCGCCGACGGCGACGCGGGATGGCAGGCTGATATGGTGGTAGTGATGACACGAGCGGGCCACGAGCCAGTCGCGGCATTTGGTCAGCACGCCCGGGCCGCCGGTCTGCACCGCTACGACCGTATCCGGTTGATCGGCAGCGGCGGCTGGGCCGAAACCACCGGAGGCGACCAAGAAGCCGGCGATCCATGAACGAAACGGCATCACCCTTCGCCGTTCGGGTCTGACATGCTAAATCTGCCCTGGTCATCACTTCCTTTCAACCAAGCAAGGAAACCGAGATGAAGCTCTTTTACGCCCCCGGCGTCTGCTCGATCGGCATCCACGTGTTGCTCGAGGAAATCGGCAAGCCTTACCAGCTCGAACTCGTCAATCTGCGCGAAGGCGCTCAATATAAGCCGCCTTTTACCGGCGTCAGCCCGAAAGGAAAGGTTCCGGCTCTCGAGCGCGACGACGGCTCGGTCCTGACCGAGTTCCCGGTGATCGCCCGCTGGCTCGGGCGGCAGGCGAACCTGCTGCCGAAGGACGATGAAGCCGACACCCGTGCGATGGAGGCGATGGAGTACGCGGTAGGCACGATGCACGGCCAGGGCTTTGCACGGCTCTTTCGCTCGGAACGCTTCGCGCCGTCGGCTGTCGACCAGGATGCGGTCAAGGCCGCCGGTCGTGAGGTCGTCGAAAAGGGCTTTGCCGTGCTCGACAAAGCGCTGGCCGGCAAGAACTACATTGCCGGCAGTGAATTCTCACCGGCCGACACGGCGCTGTTCTACTGCGAATACTGGGCGGCAAAGCGGCTCAACATGAAATTGCCGGCCAACGTTGCCGCGCATTACGATCGGATGATGGCGCGCCCCTCGGTGCAGCGCGTTATGCAGCAAGAAGGGCTGAACTGAGTTGATCGCGGAGGGAATAGCAAAATGAATCGAAACATCGCGCCGCCGAATTGTCTCGCCGGCATCAAGGTGCTCGATCTGACCCAATTCGAAGCCGGAACGACCTGCACCGAGGCACTCGCCTGGATGGGTGCCGATGTCGTCAAAGTGGAGCCCCCTAACGGAGAGGCCGGCCGTCGTGGCGTTGCGGACCCTTACTACTTCATGATCTACAGCGCCAACAAACGGTCGATCACCGTCAACCTCAAATCGGAACGCGGCTTGGCCTTGGTCAAAGAAATGGCCAAGCGAGCCGACGTCTTTGCGGAGAATTTCTCACCGGGCGCAATCGAACGGCTCGGTCTCGGCTATGACGTGGTCAGCGCGCTCAACCCGCGCATCATCTATGCCCAGGTCAAGGGCTTTGGCGAGGGCAGCCCGTATGAGAAGGGCCTGTGCTTTGATCCGATCGCGCAGGCCGTCGGCGGTGCGATGAGCATCACTGGGGAACCCGGCGGCCGGCCGATCAAGCCCGGGCCGACTATCGGCGACACCGGCACTGGCATGCTGCTGGCGTTCAGCATCGTCAGCGCACTGTACCAGCGCGCCTCGACAGGCAAGGGCCGGCGGCTGCAGGCGGCGATGCAGGATTCGGTCATGCATTACAGCCGCGGCATGTTCATTAGACAGGCACAGAGCGGGCAAGCTGCACCGCGCCGGCCGGCTGGCGGCAATGCGCCGTCGGGGATCTTTCCGTGCAAACCCGGTGGGCCGAACGATTTCGTCTATCTGTTGACCAGCCGCGCCAATCCCGAGCATTGGCCGCGCCTCTTAAAATTGATCGGGCGAGAGGAGCTGATCGGCGATTCGCGCTACGACAAGGCCGCCGCCCGAGTCGAGCGCGAGGCCGAGGTCAACGAGATCATCGCCCAATGGACCCGTCAGCACACCAAAGAAGAAGCGATGGCGCTGATCAGCGGTGCCGGTGTTCCGGCCGGAGCTGTCTTCGATTCGATGGAACTGACCAACGAGCCGAGCTTCTATGAGCGCGGAATCCTCCAGACGATGCAACACGGCGACTGGAAGATGCCAATGACAACCTGGCCGGTCCGCTTTGACGGTGCCGTGGCGCCGATCAAGCCGGCGCCGCTGCTCGGCGAGCACACCGTCGAAGCGCTTGGCGACTGGCTCGGGCTGAGCGCCGCGGAGGTCGAGGCGCTGCACAAAGACGGAGTCGTGTGACCGGCGCTAGCCGGCGAACTTCTCCATGTTCCAATAGACAGGGGCCGCCAAACCGACGATGCCTCTGAGCCGGTCCTTTCGGTAGGCAATCGGCGGAAAATATTGCCCGGCATAGGCGTAGGGCGCGGCCTCGAAGAACCGCCGCTGGATCGTCTCGACGGTCCGGTGGCGTTCCTCATCGTTCCTTGCCGCGATATAGGCGAGGCGCAACTGCGCGAGCTCCGCGTCGCACGGCCAGCCAAACCAGTTCTTGCCGTCGCAGCTGGTGTCGAGCGGGGGATTGAGGAAGGGGTCCATCATCGCGGCGCACGGCCATGCCGTCGGGAAGATGTGCCAGCCGCCGCGATCGGCAGGCGGCGGCGTC
>DASQCY010000300.1:0-2082 GCA_035634495.1 Allostellaceae bacterium | reverse complement strand
TTCAGTCGAGACCAGATGGAACTGGGAGGCGGAAGCAGGCGACGATACGCAGACGGCGTGCTACCGCGGCAGCCGTGCGCAATTGGAGCTGAGGCAGGGGGCAGAGGAGCGATATCGATCGGAGCTCTATGTCGTACCATTTGCCGACATCGCTGCTGCGCTTGAGCGCCGGATTTCGGCACTGCAGACAGCCTATCCCGGGGTTAGCCTCGCCAAGCTCGGCCGAGAGTGGCGGGTGACCATACCCGACGCCTTGCGCATTGGGCACGAAGCTCATTTCGCGCAAATGACACGAAACTTCCTCGACCATGTCGAGCACCGGCGCCCACTCCCGGCGAGGGAGAAGCCGAACATGCTAGCAAAATATTTCGTGTGCACTGAAGGGGTCGGGATCAGTCATGGGGAAACGAGCCCAGTAATTGCCACCTAATTGATCGCGCCATCGGACCCGGTCTGTCGCAAGCACTACGTCACCAGCTCGCCGGTCGCCGGCTCGACGGAGACGCTGTACTCGCAGGATTTGCGTTCCGCTGTGAGTTTGCCCTCGGCGACCACTGCCGATCGGACGCGCCTCGGATGATCACCCGTGTGGCGTGTCCGAGACCGTGCAGTAATCGCCGAAAATAAACTCGAAACGGCCCGCGCCCTCGCGCGGCCTTTGTTTTTGTACAGCGATAGAGAACTTTAGTACTTGTAACCGATCACCTTCCCCGATTGCATGACGGTCGAGTTTCTCGATAACGCCGCCAGCTGGGCGCCGATCAATCCTCAACGGTCATCCCCTTTCCGAAACAGTGTCTGCCGCATAAAAACATTGCCCGGACACAGGCGTTGGCTGGAATAATGAGAGAAATGGAGGCTACGATGCCCGACTTCTTTCCCGGCTTCGAACAGCGGCAGATCGAGACCACCGGCGCGACGATCAACCTGGTGACGGGCGGTGGCGGGCCGGCGCTGTTGCTGCTCCACGGGTATCCGCAGACGCATGTGATGTGGCGCAAGGTGGCGCCCCGCTTGGCGCAGGATTTCACCGTTGTCGTCCCCGACCTGCGCGGCTATGGCGACAGCTCAAAGCCGCCGGCCGGCGAGAATTTCATCAACTATTCGAAACGCGCGTTGGCCCTGGATCAGGTCGAGGTGATGGCGGTGCTCGGCCACGACCGCTTCGCGGTCGCCGGACACGACCGCGGCGCGCGGGTGACGCATCGGCTGCTCCGCGACCATCCCGACAAAATTACGCGCGGAGCGACGCTCGACATCGTCCCGACGCTCTACCGCTTCGAGACGATCGACCAGAAGGCGGCGACCGGCAGCTGGCACTGGTTCTTTTTGATCCAGGGCCGCGGCCTGCCTGAGCACATGATCGGTGGTGACCCCGAATTCTTCCTGCGCCATATGTTCGGCACATTGCTGCACGACGAGGGCGCGATTGAGCCGGCGGCGTGGACCGAGTACCTGCGCTGCTTCCGGCACCCGGAGACGATCCGCGCGACCTGCGACGAATACCGCGCCGGCGCATCCATCGACCTCGTCCACGACCGCGCCGACCTTTCGCAGAAGGTCAGGGTGCCGATGCTGGTGCTGTGGGGGACCCACAGCGGGCAGGGGAGCGGCTATGACCTCCTCAGGGTGTGGCGCGACCACGCCGGCGACGTGCGCGGCCACGGCATTGATAGCGGCCACTTTATCCCAGAGGAGCAGCCGGACCAGGTCTGTGCGGCGCTGAAGGATTTTTTCAGCGTCTAACCCAGCTTCTGCCCACGTCGCCGGAACATTTCAGCGCCGTCCGTGCATCGAATGATTGCCGCGTTCCGCTGGGGGCGGCCTGATCGTGGCTTAAGCAGACGACCTGGTCCCGGATAAAGGGCAGTTCCGCTAGCGTTTCCATCATCCGCTCAGCTATTGTTGTCCGGCAATGATTTTTCGGGATATTTTGGCCGCTCGGCTCGGAAGAACTGGCCGCATCGATGGCTCCGTTCATGACCTATTGCATTGAGCGGTTTGGCCCAGACCGATGCATGTTCGAAAGCAACTTCCCGCCGGATAAGGTGTCGTTTTCACACCACGTCCTGTTCAACGCCT
>DASQCY010000299.1:0-1703 GCA_035634495.1 Allostellaceae bacterium | reverse complement strand
CCGACATCGTCGCGCGATTGACCGGGCAGGCGCTGTCGGAGCGACTTGGGCAGTCATTCGTGGTCGAGAACCGAGCCGGCGCCAGCAGCAATATCGCCACCGAGGCAGTCGTGCGGGCATCCCCAGACGGTTACACAGCGCGCCGATGCCGGCCCACCAGCTCGCCTCGTAGCCCGGCACGGTTTCGCTCAGAACCCGATCGATGAGAGCAGCGGGCCAAAATATACCTGCGCCTCGCCGGCGAGCAGAGGCCCGCGATCGGAAGGTGAGGCCGCCAAACTGAGCCTCGCCATGGCCGGTGAAATGTTCAAGATGATGGCCGGCGTCGATCTGTTTCATGTGCCTTATCGAGGGTATATCCGGGCCGGCAACCTGCGCGCCTTGGCGGTAACCACGACGACGCGCTCGCAAATCCTGCCGGACGTTCCTGTCCGATTCCGGCGGACGCTAAATTGATCTTGCCAGGATTGGCCTTGGCGTACGCTGCAGATCGTCGCCATTCAGTTCGATCAGGTCGAAGGCGTACAGGAACGTGCTGTCATCATGGCGGCGGTAGCGAATGAGATTGAACGAGGCAACGCCGTTGTCATCGCAGGCGACAGCCTCGCCATCGATAATGCAAGAGCGCGAGCGCAGGCGCGCCAACGTCTCGACGATCAGCGCGAAGCGATGGGTGAGGTCGTTGCCCGGACGGCTGTAGAGCCGCACGCGCGGACCGTCCTTGCGGGCAATGATACGGAAGCCGTCGTGCTTGATTTCGTGCAGCCATTGGCTGCCGGACGGCAGCTTATCGGTTTTGGTCGGGAGGCACGGCGCGATGAACCCGGCGGGGAGGGTACGCTGCAACATGTTGGAATAAATAAAGCCGCGCAATGTTTGTTGCAACTATAGCGGCCAGCCATGGGTCTAGTCAGTTGGTCATGAGAGGAGCGCGCATTATGTTTGATGAGTTTGACGGCCTGGACGCGACCGAAAAGGCTGGCATTGGGACCGCGCTGAATAGGTGTCGCGCCCTCGCGGCCAAAATTGCGAATGAACTCCGTAACAAGAGGCCCGAGCACTTCGTTAACAAGTTGTCACTGGCAGACGTTCACGCCTCCCTTGAGCACGCTGCCGATGTCCTCAGCACAGTGAAGGGCTCGCGGGCGCGGCGCCGTCAGCGGGATCGATAATTGAAAGCGATCTTCGTCTCCCCACGCTCTCGCGGGCGTGGTGCGGCCGTGCCGCCGGGTGATCCGGGAAAAGTCGCAATTTCGTGCTCAACATGATTCGCTGTCATTGAGTCCCCACTCATGACGGCACCAGCCTTTATCTAAACTTCCGAGTCCTGGCCGCCCTCCCCTTTGGGCGGCCTTTTTTCGCCCCAGCGCTCACGCTTGAGCGAATGAGTGCGGGTCATTTGCCCCAGTCCTCCTCCTCTTCCCGCTTCACGGCCGGTGCATCCGAGTTCTTCATTTTGAGCCAATCGGGCGAGCGACCGGAACGGTAGCCGGAGCCCTTGCGCTTCGAGACGATGCCTTCGAGGCCAAGCTTGCAGGCATGGGCGAAGACGGTCGGGCCGTTGCCCCCGAACCGGTGACCTAGTATTGCAACGCAAGCGTGCGGATTGTGGGACCGCTAGCCCTGTCATTGCCGCTCTCTGCTAAGTTCTGCAGCAAAATCTTGTGCGAGATCGAGCGAGCGACGAAATTGCACAACGCCCA
>DASQCY010000298.1:0-2957 GCA_035634495.1 Allostellaceae bacterium | reverse complement strand
GCGCTGATCCTGGTGCACAACCATCCCTCGGGCGACCCGACCCCCTCCAAGGCGGACATCACCGTCACCAAGGACATCGTCAGAGCCGCCACGCCGCTCGGCGTGACCGTGCACGACCACCTGATCATCGGCCGCGGTCGGCACACCAGCCTGCGCGACCTCGGTCTGATTTGAGACGCTCGGGCCGGCCTCAGTCGCCTTCCGGTTCGAGCCCCGGATGCTTTTCGATGCGGCGCACCCGCAGGTCGAGGTCGTGGAACTTTCGCGTCGGACCCAGCAGGGTGTAGGTCCGCCCGGGTTGCCAGATCCCGGTCTGGCGGGCAACGAATTCGCCGAGCGCTTCGTCGAGGCGCCAGAAGCGGTCGTGTCCCGCCGGCACTTGGCGCGCGACCTCTCGCATGCGTTCCTCGAGCGCTGCAAAATCGAATTCCCTGCGGCTCATAGGATCCTTCCCTCGGGTTCGAGCGGCGGCAGCCCGAGATGCCGCTCGAGGCGCAGCGTCCGCCGCTCGACTTCGCTGAACTGGATGCCCGCCTGTCATGCTCGCTCAGTCGTCGGACGATATCGCCTACCTGCTGGGCGACTTCGGTCCGCAGCTGATAGACGGCTGCGATATCGGGGCCGTTGACCCCGCTCATGCGACCCCCGAACCATCCTTTCGCAAGCATTTCTATACATGCATTCGGCCGAGGAAAGAAAAGGTTTGAGCCTTTCCGGGCGGTTGCCGCTAATGACGAACTCATCGCCATGTGAGTGGGAGGAAGGGCCGTGTTTGTAACCCTATCCGACGAGCAGCGCCGCTTTGTGCAAACCGTGCGCGACTTGGCGCAGCGCGAGTTTCGGCCGCGCGCCAAGCAATACATGGACGGCACCTTCCCTTGGGAGAACATGGGCGCCTTGGCCGAATTGGGTGTCCTCGGGATGGCGGTCCCGGAAGAGTATGGCGGCCTCGGCCTGCCGGTCTTCGACACCGCGCTGGTGCTCGAGGAGATTGCCAAGGTCTGCTATGTGACCGCGATGGCGGTGCTCGGCGAGGTCGGCGTGCAGACCAAGATCATCGCGACCTACGCGCCCGAGCCGATCAAACGGCGCATCCTGCCGGCGGTGTGCAGCGGCGAGTGCCTGCTGGCGATCTGCATGACCGAGCCCGACGCAGGCACCGACGTCGCCAATTACCGGACCAATGTCGACCATGTCGGCAACACGCTGCGCCTCAACGGCGTCAAAACCTTGATCAGCCGCGCCGACGAGGCCGGGATGTTTGTCGTCTTCACCCGGGTCGACCGGCAGCCGGGCCGCGCCGGCATCGGCTGTCTCCTCATTGAGAAGGGAACCCCCGGGTTTTCGGTCACCGGCAAGTTCCACACGATGGGCGGCGAGAATTTGCACGAAATCCGCTTCGAGGATTGCATATTGCCGCCGGAGAATTTGGTGTTGCGCGAGGACGGGTTCCGCAAATTGCTCTCCGCCTTCAACACGCAGCGTTGTCTCAACCCCAGCATCTCGCTCGGGCTCGCCGAGGGCGCCCTCGAGGAGGCGGTGCGCTATGTCAAGGACCGCAAGGCTTTCGGCCGCGCGATCGGCGAGTTTCAGGGCATGCGCTGGAAGATCGCCGAGATGTACAAGGACATCGAAGTGGGCCGCAGCATGCTCTACCGCGCCTGCGCCAGCGCCGACCCGTTTCCCGACCCGCTTCTTGCCGCAGTCGCCAAGGTCTTTTGCAACGAAATGGCGCTGCGGGTGACCAGCGAGGCGATCCAGGTTCACGGCGGCTACGGCTTCACCGACGAGTTTCCGGTATCGCGCTTCTATCGTGGGGCGCGTTACGGGACGCTGGGCGGCGGCACCACAGAGACGTTGCGCGACCTGGTCGGCAAACGGGTATTGGCCGGCGTCGATCCTGTTGATGGGATCTTCGGACTTGGGGCGTTCTAAACGACGGCCGCTAACCTCTGCGCCCCTGCTTTATAGGCCCCTATCAGGGCGATTTTTCGGTTGCAGACTGAGACGGGGCTTGACTCCTTTCGGCAATCGAGTGTAATATCAACAGGTTAGGTCGATCTCTGAACTCCTCTAATCGACAAAAAACAGGGGGCGATTTTCGGCCTTGCAGGGGGCGAAATTAGCCTAACAGGGTGGGAACAGGGGGGACGACGAAACCGAAATTGTAATCCACTAGATTCCGAAAATCAGGCGCCGGCGCCTCCCTGCCATTATGATCGCAGATCGGATCGGTGAAATCGACTCCGGAGTCGCTTCGCAAGTCCGAGACATCCTTATCGGGCAACAATCGGCAGGAAGCTTCAACAACACTGCCCGAGCCCAATCTTGCGACGTCGATCTCGAGAAGCTTGGTGTGCCGCTCGGGCACCGCAAGTGCCTCCTCAGAGCCATCTCCGGTTTGGCCGCCGCCGAGACCGGGATTACGCGGGCAAACCCCGTCCGGTCGTCATCGTCCAGGATGATAGTTTCGATGCCACGGACTCGATCACGGTCTGCGCCTTTACCACCGATCAGACAGAAGCGCCCTTGTTCCGCCTGCCCGTCAAACCGAATGACCGCAACGGGCTGTTCGCGACCACCCGGCTGATGGTCGACAAGATCACCACCGTCCCGAAGTCCAAGGTCGGTGCGCAGATCGGCCGCTTGGACGACGAAGACATCCTGCGACTGAATCGGGCGATTCTCGTCTTCCTCGGGTTGGCCATCTCGCCCAGGGCGAGGCTGGAGGGATAGACCATTGAGGGGACTGCACCGAGCCCAGCTATAGCCGGACCGCCCGAGCGGGCCCGACCCAGTTCTTCAACAGCCCGGCCCTGGACAGGGCGCTTCAACCACAGGAAGATCCGTTCGTGCCCGGGGAGTGCGACCATGGATGTCGGGGGTTGGCTTAGAGGTCTAGGCCTCGGACAGTACGAGGCGCTCTTTCGCGCGAGTGACATCGACGCGGATATCCT
>DASQCY010000297.1:0-13174 GCA_035634495.1 Allostellaceae bacterium | reverse complement strand
GCGAGGTATGCGGCTTCGGAGGTCCGCGTGTCGTTCGCGGTCATCAACTGGAGCACCTCGCCTTCGGCGATCACCGAAGAGGCGCGTGACAGGATCTCGAGGATGCGCAGCGATCCGTCAGCGACCATCAGCTCGAAAGATCGGCTGAACAGGAAGTCGCCGACGAGGATGGGCGGCTTGTTGCCCCAGACCGCGTTGGCCGTGTCACGGCCGCGCCGCAGATCGCTCGCGTCGACGACATCGTCATGCAGCAATGTCGCAGTGTGGATGAACTCGACTGCAGCGGCGAGCGCGATGTGCCGGCCTCCTCGATAGCCGCACAGCCGGGCGCAGCCGAGGGTGAGCATCGGGCGCAACCGCTTGCCTCCCCCCGCTACGATATGGGCGGCGAGTTGCGGGATCAACGCCACCGGGCTCTGCATGCGTTGGACGATCAGCTGGTTGACCCGCTCCAGCTCATCGCTAAGCAGGCGGCAAAGCGGGTCGAGAGACGGTTTTCGGCCAGCGTGAACCCGATCGACACCCGCCACCAGCGCCCCCGAATTCTCCTGGGTATTTTGCGCATCCGCGGCCCGCCCGCCGGATCGGCTTGACGAGCCCGAACGCGAACGAGCATAGAATGACGCCGGGACCGGTCAAGAGCCGCCCCGCCGTACGCCTCTTGCTCCCCGTCAGCATAGTGCCCGATGAAGGAATTGCTGCGCACGAACGATCCGGTCCGCCTGTCTTGGCTGCAGGTTCTGCTGGGGGATTCGGGGATCGACAGTCTCATCCTCGACCACCACACGAGCCTCGTCGAAGGAAGCATCGGCGCCATCCCGCGCCGTCTGGTGGTCGCAGAACGGGATTATCGACGCGCCTGCGCGCTGCTGGCAGCGGCCGGCGAGGATGCCGAGTGAGCGCCGCCAGAGTGGTCGAACCGACCTTCACCGAGGACCGTCTTCTCGGCGGCCGCGTCCAACTCAGGCAGCCGGTGGATGGTTATCGTGCCGCTATCGATCCGGTGTTTCTAGCCGCCTCAGTGCCGGCCGAGCCGCATCAACTCATCCTCGATGTCGGTTGCGGTCAGGGCGCCGCAATGTTTTGTCTGGCGGCGCGAGTGCCGCACTGCCGCGTCGTCGGGCTCGAGATGCAGCGGGAGCTCGTTCGCCTCGCCGGCGACAACGCGATCTTGAATGCTATGGAGACGCGTGTGTCGGTGATGATCGGGGATCTGTCGCAGCCACCACCACGGCTGTCGCCCGGCGCCTTTGACCACGTCATGGCGAACCCGCCCTTCAACGAGCGCGGTCGCAGCACCCCGCCGGCGACGCCCGACAAGGCCGATGCGACGATCGAAGGTGATGCTGATCTCGGCACTTGGGTGCGCTTCTCGCTTGCGATGGTCCGCTCCAAAGGGACCGTCACATTTATCCATAGGGCCGACCGGATCGATGCGCTTCTTGGTCAAATCGCCGGGCGGGCCGGCGAGATCGTGATCTTCCCGCTGTGGCCCGGGCATGGTAGGGCGGCGAGCCGCATCCTGGTGCGCGCCCGCAAGCAGATCGCCGCCCCCGCGCGGCTCGCTGTCGGCCTCGTATTGCACGAGGCCGACGGACGGCTCACCACTGCCGCGGAGGCGGTGTTGCGCGAGGGAAGGGGGCTTGAGCTCTGAACGCCTTGGCGGTCGGGCGTGTAGTCGGGCGCACCGCTTCCTATCTTAAGATGGAATGAGGATCCGCGACCATCTTAACATTGATCGGCTGTGGTCGCGCGCGCCGGTCGTCGGGGTGCTGCGGTTCGAAGGGGTTATCATGTCCCGGCCGCGGCGGGGCGGGATCTCGTTGGCTAGCCATGCAGCGGCGATCGAGCGGGCTTTCCGCGTCTCCAACCTCGTTGCGGTGGCCGTCGTCGTCAATTCGCCGGGCGGCTCTGCGGTGCAGTCCGCGCTGCTCTTCCGGCGCATCCGTGAGCTCGCTGAGGAGAGGCACGTTCCGGTCATCGCCTTTGCCGAGGATGTGGCGGCATCGGGGGGCTATTGGCTCGCACTCGCCGGCGACGAAATTTTCAGCGAGGAAACTTCGATCCTCGGCTCGATAGGCGTCATCAGCGCGAGCTTTGGATTCGCGCAGCTGATCGAGCGGCTGGGCGTCGAGCGGCGTCTTTATACGGCCGGGGAGCGCAAATCTCTGCTCGACCCGTTTCTTCCCCAAAGCCCTTCCGATGTCGAGCGGCTCACGGTGTTGCAGAAGGACATCCATCGGGCCTTCAAGGAGCATGTGCAGCGCCGACGCGCCGGGAAGATCGACGCCGCGGACGAGTCCTTGTTCAACGGCGATGTCCTGACCGGCCGCATGGCGCTGAACCGCGGGCTGGTCGATGGTATTGGCGAGCTGCGTGGGGTCATGCGCGCGCGTTATGGCGACAAGGTCAAGCTACGCCCATTCGCGGCTGAACGGCGACGATGGCCGTTCTGGCGTCGACTGCCGTTCAGCGCGGGCGAGCCTGCTGCCGCCATCGCCGACCTCGCGGACTGGATCGAGGCGCGCCTACTATGGGCGAGTTTCGGACTATGAGGATTTGACTTGCTTAAACCCATTCCTTGACCGCTCTTCGCGGCTCCAAGTAAAGCTCGTCGATGTTCGCGCTTCCGAAGCTGATAATAGTCGTCCTTGTCGTTGCCGCCGCCTGGGTGGGCTATCGGTGGCTGAACGGGGTCACGCGCGATCTGCCGCGCCGTCGCATGGCGTCGTCGCGGACGCCTATCAATGCCGAGGACTTTGTGGCCTGCGAGGTCTGCCGCGCCTATGTCGCCGCGGGCGCGCCCGCCTGCAACCGGCCAGATTGCCCACGGCCGCGCTGACTTTTTCAACGCCAAGGGCGCAGCCTTGAGTTTCCAATCGCTGATTCTCGATTTGCAGAGGTTCTGGGCGGAGCAGGGCTGTGTCATCCTCCAGCCCTACGATATCGAAGTGGGCGCCGGCACCTTCCACCCGGCGACCGCGTTGCGCGCACTCGGACCCGAGCCCTGGCGCGCCGCTTACGTCCAGCCCTCACGCCGACCGACCGACAGCCGCTACGGTGAAAACCCAAACCGGGTGCAACAGCATTATCAGCTCCAGGTCATTTTGAAACCTGCGCCAGCGGAGAGTCAGGATCTATATCTTGCGAGCCTCGGGGCGATCGGTATCGATGCCCGTCTGCACGACATCCGGTTTGTCGAAGATGATTGGGAGAGCCCGACGTTGGGCGCCTGGGGGCTCGGCTGGGAGGTCTGGGTCGACGGAATGGAGGTCAGTCAGTTCACCTATTTCCAGCAGGTCGGCGGGATCGAATGCGACCCGGTTTCGACCGAGCTGACCTACGGGCTCGAACGGTTGGCGATGTATGTCCAAGGTGTCGAGAGCATGTTCGACCTCGACTACAACGGCGCCAGCGGGCCCCATAGCATCACCTATGGCCAAGTTTTCAGGCGGGCCGAGCGGGAATTTTCCGCCTATAATTTCGAGTTCGCCGACACCGCCCGCCTCGCCGCGCATTTTGCCGATGCCGAGAAGGAGTGCCGGGCACTGGTCCACCGTGGGCTGGCGCTACCGGCCTACGACCAGTGCCTGAAAGCGAGCCATCTCTTCAACCTCCTCGATGCGCGAGGTGCGATCAGCGTGACCGAGCGCACTGCCTATATCCTCAGGGTCCGGGCACTCGCCAACGCGTGCTGCGAGGCCTGGCTCGTCGGCCCGATCTCGGTCGACTGATGTGAGCGAACTGCTGCTCGAACTGTTGTCGGAAGAGATCCCGGCACGGATGCAATCCCGCGCGATCGAAGGTCTGACCGGCTTGCTTCACGACAAGCTCGCCGCTGCTCAGATCCCGGCGGAGAGCATTCGCGGGTATGTCACCCCGCGTCGCCTCACGGTCGTCGCCGAAGGGATCCCGGCGGCGCAACCGGATCGAACCGAAGAGCGACGGGGACCTCGCGTGGGCGCCACGCAACCGGCGATCGACGGCTTTTTGCGCTCCGCGGGGCTTGCCGCCCTTACGGAATGCAAGATTCGCGATACCGATCGAGGCGAATTCTATTTTGCCGTCGTGAACCGTTCAGGGCGGGCTGCCCATGAGGTGCTGCCGGAGCTGATACAGGGGGCAATGGCCGAGCTTCCCTGGCCGAAATCGATGCGCTATCCAGCCTCGGATCTGCGCTGGGTACGGCCGCTGATCTCGGTCCTGTGCATGCTCGACGGCGATGTTCTGCCATTGCCGCTCGGCCGCGTTCCAGTCGGGACAACGACCCGCGGACATCGCTTTCTGGCGCCGGGCGAGATCTGCGTGACCAGCGCCGCCGATTATGTCGAGCGTCTACGCCGGGCTCATGTCGTCCTCGATCGGGATTGCCGCATCGAAGCGATCCGTCAGGGTCTCGAAGAAGCCAGCGCGGCCGAGGGGCTCTCCCTTAAGCCGGATGTTGAGCTGCTCGACGAGGTCGCCGGCCTCGTCGAATTCCCCGTCGTGCTTGCGGGCGCAATCGACGCTGATTTCATGGCGCTTCCGCCGGAGGTGCTGTCAATGGCGATGCGCACGCATCAGAAGTATTTCTCCTGCCTCTGGCCCGACGGCACACCGGCCCCGCGCTTTCTGTTCGTCGCCAACAATGTCGCTGTCGATCGAGGTGGGACCATTATCGCTGGAAATGAACGCGTGCTGCGTGCCCGCCTCGCCGACGCGCGTTTCTTTTGGGACCACGATCGGCGAGTGCCGCTCAAGTCGCGGGTCGAGGCGCTCAAAGACCGCGTGTTCCATGCGAAGCTCGGCAGCGTTTACGAAAAGACAGAGCGAATGGTGGCATTGTCCGAGCTTCTCGCGAGCGATGTACCTGGAGCCGATCCGCATCTCTCGCGGCGCGCGACGCGGCTTGCCAAGGCGGATCTGTCAACCGGTATGGTCGGCGAGTTTCCCGAGCTGCAAGGAATTATCGGGCGCTACTACGCTCTCCATGACGGCGAAGATCCGGCGATTGCCCAGGCAATCGCTGATCACTATAGGCCGCTCGGTCCGGAAGATTCCTGCCCCAAAGCGCCAGACAGCATCGTCGTCGCGCTTGCGGACAAGATCGACACGCTCGTCGCGTTCTTCGGGATTGAGTTGCCGCCTACGGGATCACGAGATCCATTCGCGCTTCGACGGGCTGCGCTCGGCATCATTCGCATCCTTATAGAAAATAGTGTGCGTCTACCACTGAAGGACGCTCTCACCAAAGCTGCCGGGGTATTTTATCGGCAACGTAGAGCATCAAGTTGGGAAGACCGCGTCCCGTCGATTTATGCTGAACTCATGACATTTATTGTCGACCGGTTGAAGGTGCATCTCCGTGAGCGGGGCGTGCGCCATGATCTGATAGCGGCGGCCTTCGCTCAAGTCGCCACGACTGAAGACGATTTGGTGCGTCTTCTAAAGCGCGTCGACGCGCTCGCGGGCTTCCTTGCCTCCGAGGACGGGGGGAACTTGCTGACTGCATTTCGGCGTGCCTCGAACATTGTCGCGATCGAGGAAAGGAGGGACAGCCGCAGATACGATGGCGAGATTGATCCAGCGCTGTTGCGGCAGCCCGAGGAGCGCGTGCTCTGCGACCGACTCGCCGAAGTCGGCGATCGCTCTGGAACTCTCCTGGCACGCGAGGAGTTCGAGAGAGCGATGGCCGAATTGGCACGACTGCGCCGTCCTGTTGACGAATTCTTCGACAAGGTGACCGTCAATTGCGATGAACCGGCGCTCAGGGAGAACCGACTGCGGCTGCTGTCGAGCATCCGGCAGACTATGAACCAGGTCGCCGACTTCTCTCAGATCGAAGGGTGAGCGGCAAGATGACGAAGTGGGTGTACCGGTTCGGCGACGGCGCCGCGGAGGGCTGTGCCGACAGAAAAAACCTGCTCGGCGGGAAAGGAGCGGGTCTGGCCGAGATGAGTCATCTTGGGCTGCCTGTGCCGCCCGGCTTCACGATCACCACCGAGGCCTGCAGCTATTTTTATGCGCACGGCAAGTCTTTTCCGGCGGAGCTCCAGGAACAGGTCGAATGCGCGCTGGCCGGGATCGAGCGTTCGCTAGGCGCACGATTCGGGGACCCTGACAACCCGCTTCTCGTGTCGGTGCGCTCCGGCGCGCGCGTCTCGATGCCGGGCATGATGGACACAGTGCTCAACCTCGGGCTCAACGACCGGGTGGTCGAGGGGCTGGCGTGCAAGAGCGGCGACGAACGCTTCGCGTATGACAGCTATCGCCGCTTTATCCAGATGTACGGTCAAGTCGTGCTCGGCATCGAGAACCATTTCGAGGAGCTGCTCGAAAACCACAAACTCGACAGTGGTGTCCTGCTCGACACCGATCTCTCCGCGGACGATTGGAGGACCATCGTCGCCGGTTTCAAGGATCTCGTCGCCGAGGAACTCGGACGCCCGTTTCCGGAGGAACCGCAGGAGCAGCTATGGGGCGCGATCGGCGCCGTCTTCGGCTCGTGGATGAACCCGCGCGCGGTCATCTACCGGCGGCTGCACGACATTCCCGGCGACTGGGGCACGGCGGTGAATATCCAGGCGATGGTATTCGGCAATATGGGCGCAGATTGCGCGACCGGCGTGGCCTTCACCCGTAACCCCTCTACCGGCGCCAACGAGTTTTACGGAGAGTACCTGGTCAACGCTCAGGGCGAGGACGTTGTGGCCGGCATCCGCACCCCTCAGCATTTGACGATCGCCAGCAAGGAAGCGAACAAATCGGCGTTGCCGGCGATGGAAGAGGTGATGCCCGAAGTCCTGACCCAGCTTTACGAGGTGCGGCGGACGCTCGAGAACCATTACCGCGACATGCAGGACGTCGAGTTCACGGTGCAGCGCGGCAAGCTGTGGATGCTGCAGACGCGCTCGGGCAAACGCACCGCTCAGGCAGCGCTGAAGATCGCGGTGTCGCTCGTTGACGAAGGCCTCATCGTCCGCGAGGAGGCGATCGGGCGGATCGACCCGGCTTCGCTCGATCAGCTACTTCACCCGACACTCGACCCGAAAGCGAAAACGACGGTCCTCGCCCGCGGTCTCCCGGCCTCGCCGGGCGCCGCCTCAGGCGAGATCGTATTCACGGCGGAGGAGGCCGAATCGCGTGCCTCGCGCGGCGAGGCGGTAATCCTCGTGCGTATCGAGACGAGCCCGGAGGACATCCACGGCATGCACGCCGCCAAGGGCATCCTAACGACCCGGGGCGGTATGACCAGTCACGCCGCGGTGGTCGCACGAGGCATGGGGCGGCCTTGCGTCACGGGCGCCGGGGACTTGCGGGTCGACTATGCGGCGCGCACGATGGTGTCACGTAACATCGTGGTGATGGCCGGCGAGACCATCACGATCGACGGGTCGACGGGCGAGGTGATGTTGGGCGCGGTGGCGACGATACAGCCGGAACTCTCGGGAGATTTCGCCACCCTGATGGGCTGGGCCGACGCCATCCGCAGAATGAAGGTCCGCGCCAACGCCGAGACCGCAGTCGACGCTCGTATGGCGCGCCGCTTTGGCGCCGAGGGCATCGGACTCAGCCGCACCGAGCACATGTTCTTTCAGGCCGACCGTATCGGTGCGATGCGGCGGGTCATCATGGCCGAGGACGAAACCGGACGACGTGCGGGACTGGCTGAGCTGCTGCCGATGCAGCGCGAGGATTTCGCCGAGATTTTCCGAATCATGAGAGGCTTTCCGGTGACGATCCGCCTCTTGGATCCGCCGCTTCACGAGTTCTTGCCTAAGACCGCCGACGAATTCGGCGAGATGGCCCGGCTGACCGGCAAGGACATTGCCACGATCCGCCATCGCGCGATCGTATTGCACGAGGTGAACCCGATGCTCGGTCATCGCGGCTGCCGCCTTGGCATCACCTATCCTGAAATCTACGAGATGCAGGCGGCTGCAATTTTCGAGGCGGCCGTCGCGGTGACCAAGGAAACCGGCGAGGCGGTCGAGCCCGAGATCATGGTGCCGCTGGTCGCGACCAGGAAGGAGTTCGACATTCTCAAAGTGATCATCGATCGCGTCGGCAGAGAGGTGATGGAAAGAGCCGGCATTACCGTGCGCTATCTCGTCGGCACGATGATCGAGCTGCCGCGCGCGGCATTGCGCGCCGGCGAAATTGCCGAGACCGCCGAGTTCTTCAGCTTTGGCACCAACGATCTGACCCAGACCGTCTTTGGCCTGTCACGCGATGACGCGGCGAGCTTTGCCGGGGCCTATCAGCGGCTCGGGATCTTTGAGCACGACCCGTTTGTCACACTCGATGTCGACGGTGTCGGCGAACTCGTGCGCCTCGCTGTCGACCGCGGCCGTGCGGCCCGTCCGGGGTTGAAGCTTGGCATTTGCGGCGAGCATGGCGGTGACCCTATGTCCATCGGCTTCTGCCAGGCGATCGGTCTTGATTATGTTTCGTGCTCGCCTTACCGAATACCGATCGCTCGGCTCGCCGCGGCGCAGGCCGTGCTGGCGGGCGATCCCGGTGACACAACCGTCTGATGACGAAAGCCGAAGCCGCGTGCCAGAGGATTGCTATTTTTCGGTTCAGGCGTCGTCGTGGAGACGCATCCAGCTCGGTTTTGAAGCGACGAGGGTAGTATTCCCGGCCTTCAGGTGCTTGCCCTCGACGAACGCCTCGATCCGCAACAGCGCCAAGCCGAGCCCGTCCCGACTCGACCGCATCTCGCCGACCTCGCGTCCGTCCGCCGTAACGATCGTTCCAGGTGCCAGCGCAGGCCCGTCGCTCTCGACGGGCATCAGCCGCTTCTTGATCAAGCCGCGGTACTTGGTGCGCGCGGTGAGTTCCTGGCCGATAAAGCAACCCTTCTGCCAATCGACGCCGTTCAGTTCGTCGAACCCCGCTTCGAGCAAAATCGATTTTTCGGGCACGAGGTCGCGGCCGCCGTCTGGCACCCCCAGCCCGAGGCGGAGTCTGTCATACGCCGGGAAGTCGGCCTCCGCGAGGCCGGCGCCTTCGAGCGCCGATCGGATATCCGTGCGCGGCAGGATGCAGCGCACACCCAGCGCAGCGAGCCGCGGATCGACAAAGGCGACGCCAGAGGCGAATGGTCGGGCGGCACCTGGTTCTTCGGAGAAACCCATCGCCGCAAGAGCGCCTTTGCCAAAGACCGCCGCCACGGCGAAGTCGGGTCTCTCGTCGAGCGTGGCCTTCGCTCGCAGCCGATAGATCGAAAGCCGCCGCTTGAGATCGGAGAGGCGGCCGGCTTCCGCATCGAGCCAGATTGCCTCACCGAACTCGATCATCATGAAGTCGTGCAGGTATTTGCCCTGCGCGGTCAGCAGCGCCGCATAGCGCGCTTGCTCCGGACCGACCTTGTCGACGTCGTTTGAAACGAGCCCCTGGAGGAACCCGCGTCTGTCCGCCCCCGAGACGGCAAAAACGCCCCGGTCGTCGAGCAACGAAAAGCATGCGTCGGGCATGGTTTGGTCGACCCCTCTGCAGCCGGGTAGAGGTGGGGAAGGATTGCTTGCTTGGCAAGCCGAGTGGCACCGGATATAAGGCCCGCGGATCGCCGAAATGCACATCCTGTTCGTCACCGCGACGCGCATCGGCGATGCCGTGCTGTCGACCGGTCTGCTTTCTTATTTGATCGATCGGCATCCGGCGGCGCGGCTGACCATCGCGGTGGGGATGGTGGCCGCCCCGCTGTTCGAAGCGGTGCCGCAACTCGAGCGGATCGAGGTTATCGAGAAGCTGCGCTGGTCCGCGCATTGGCTGCCGTTCTACGCTGCCGTGGCGACGCGGCGTTGGGACCTCGTCGTCGACCTTCGCGGCTCGGCGCTCGCTTGGCTCCTGCGCGCGCGCGAGCGCAAGGTGATCGCCAAGGGTGACGCACGCGAGCACCGAGTGCGCCAGCTCGGCCGCCTGTTCAACCTCGAACCCCCACCGAGCCCGCGGCTGTGGACCGCGCCACATCACGAAACCGCAGCAGGGGCACTGATGCCCCTGGACGGCCCCATTTTGGCGATCGGGCCCGCAGCCAACTGGCGAGGCAAACAGTGGCGAGCCAAACGCTTTGCCGAGCTCGCGCAGCGGCTGACCGCTGCAGGCGGCCCGTTACCCGGGGCGCGTGTCGCCATATTCGCCGCGGCCCACGAGCGCGCGCAAGCCGTACCGCTTCTGGCCGTAATTCCGCCTCATCGGCAAATCGACCTGGTCGGCAAGGTGGATCTGCTCACTGCCGCGGCTGCATTGCGACGGTGCGCGCTATTCATCGGCAACGATACAGGACTGATGCATATGGCGGCGGCGTCGGGGACGCCGACGCTCGGCCTCTTTGGTCCCAGCCCGAGCGAGAAATATGCCCCCTGGGGGCAGCGCACCGCGTTGGTACGATCGATTGATCCGCCTGAGGCGATGTTTGGTCCCGCTTTCGACCACCGCACCACGGGCACGCTGATGGACGGCCTCTCGGTCGATGCTGCCGAGGCAGCTGCGCGCCGGCTGTGGCACTCGGTCGCGAGCGCCGCGGCGTGAACGGGCCCCCACGAGCGGGCCTATCCGCCCTCGTCGTCATCCACGACGAGGAGCAGCAGTTGTCGGAGTGTCTCGCCTGCCTGCGCTTTGCCGACGAGATCGTCGTCGTCCTCGACCGCTGCCGTGACCGATCCCGGGTGATTGCGCGCGGATTTACCGAGCGGCTCATCGAAGGCGCGTGGGAGCGGGAAGGGCCGCGCCGCCATGCTGGAATCGACGCCTGCCGCGGCGACTGGGTCCTCGAGATCGACGCCGACGAGCGGGTTTCGCCGGAACTGGCGAAAGAAATCCGGCGGGTCGTCGCGACGTCGTCTGCCGCATGGCACCGGATCCCGATCGACAATTACGTCGGCACACAGCTGGTGCGCTGGGGATGGGGCGCATCCTTCGGGAGGTCGGCCCATGCGGCCCTGTTTCGCAAGGGCGCCAAGCGATGGGGCGATCAGCGCATCCATCCGACCGTCTCGTTGTCGGGGCAGCAGGGCGCGACGCTCGCAGCGCCCATCCTCCACCATGTCGATCGCGACATTTCCGAGATGCTCCGCCGCCTCGACCGCTACACCAGCGCGCGCGCCGAAGACCTTCGCGAGAGCGGCGATATCGGTAGCTACGGACAGAACCTCCGCCGCATCGTCTCGCGTTTTTGCAAGTGCTACTTCGGCCGCAGGGGCTACCGTGAGGGCCCGTGGGGCTTTTTGATCGCGCTGTGTGCGGCACTCTATCCGATTTTATCCTATCTGAAGGCGCGTCTCGACCCTCCGCCAAACGAGCGAGCGGCGACGGAGCTTAGCCATCTAGAGACCGAGTGATGGCGCGCGTCGTTATGGCCGATGACGGCATCGCCTTCGACGGAGCGATGGCGGAAACAGCACCACTCGGCGGCGCCGAGACCGCTTTCGTGGCACTCGCCGAAGCCTTGGCGGTGCGTGGCCACCAGGTCGAGGCGCGCAATCGCTGCAGCACGGCTGTCGTTTACAAGGGTGTGCGCTGGGCGCCGCTGTCGCGCGACTTGCCGCGGGCTTGCGATCTCTACATCGGCAATCGCAGCCATCGGGTCATCGGGCTCGTCCGCCGCGCCGGGTGTCGCCTGTTCTGGCTGCACAATCCTGCCGCCTACCTGAAGAAACCGCGCAACCTGTGGCGGCTCGCCCGGTACCGTCCCACCCTGGTGGTGACCGGTGGCTATCACGCGGCGACGATCCCGCGATGGCTGCCCTGCACAGGGCGCGAGATCATCCCCTACGGCATTCTCGATCGCTTCCGGACCGCCGCGCCGCGGGAGCCCCCGGCGCCGCGGGCCATCTACACGTCAAACCCGTTGCGCGGGCTCGATTGGTTGCTCGATCTCTGGGTCAAGCGGATCAAGCCCGAGGTGCCGGCGGCGGAGCTACACATCTATGCCGGTGGCGCCGTCTATGGCCTCGCCGGCACGCCGCGCGCAGAGCGCATCGACGAGGTCCTTGCTCGCGCCGATCGGCTCGCCTCGTCGGGGGTCCGCCGCTTTGCACCGGTCGGGCGAAAGGCACTGGCGGGGGCGCTCCGGGACGCCCGGGTCATGCTATATCGCGGCGATCCGGGCGAAACCTTCTGCCTGGCGCTCGCCGAGGCGCAGGCAATGGGGATTCCAGCCGTGGTCAAGCCGTTGGGCTCGACCCCCGAACGCGTCATCGACGCAGTAACCGGGCGTGTGGCAGAGGATGATGACGGCTTCGTCGAGGCGGCTGTCGCGCTGCTGCGCGACGACCAGTTGTGGGGGCGATGGCATCTCGCCGCGCTCGAGCGGCAGCGCGGGTTGAGCTGGGACGCCGTCGGCGCCCGGTTCGAGGCGCTGATGCTTGGCCGGCCACGCTCTCCTCGATGAGCTGGACGGAGGAAGGTCTCGAGCTCTCCGACTGTGAACGCCTCGGCATCCTCTGCCATTGAGTTTGCCTTACTCGGAGTAGTTGATCGCGTTCACCCTGTTACCGACGCGACTGCCATTGGCGTGGATGTCGGCGTCCGTAGATAACAGCAAGGACGACAAGGTCGCGGGCAGACACCCGAAATTTGACCCCGAAGGGAAATCAGCGCACAACCGCGCGACGGATTTCACCATGAACCAGAGGAAACGCCGAAGGGTTCGACCCGATCCGCTGGACGGTCTCGTCAATCGCGTCCGCGAACCGCTCGCCAAGCCCAGGCTGCTCCTCTTCGTACCACCGCCGCGCGGCGCAGGCTTCTTCTTCGGCGTGGGCCGAAAGACGACCCTATAGGTCACGCCCCGTCGGCAAGTTTCCGCCGAACCTCGCGCCAGGGAATCGCGGATCTCGGGTCGGCCCCGTGCTCTGCCCAACGGCGATCGAGTTTGGCGCGCTGCTCCGGCCCGAGCTCCAGTTCGGCGTCACGTTCCTCGTCCGCCAGACTTTCCCAAAGGGTGATCGCAAGCTCGGCGCGTTCACCCGCCGGCAGTTTCACCAGTTCAGCGAGATCAGTCGGTGACATTGATCAATCTTCCCACGGAGTCCGAAACTCGGCAATCCCCTCTGCCGTGCTAGCGTCGCCTCATGGCGTGAGAGCGATGTCCGGTGCCCGTCCGCGTCCGTGAGTCCCTGCTCGCAGTGATCCTCGCATCCGCACGCGCACGGAATCAATCCTGACATCCGCTGCGCTATCTGCGCTT
>DASQCY010000296.1:0-1620 GCA_035634495.1 Allostellaceae bacterium | reverse complement strand
GAGCTAAATGCCTGGCTGCTCGACCGATGCGTCGCCTACGCCAAAGCGCACAAGCATCCCGAGCTGGCGGACCGCACGATCTGGCAGGCTTTCGAGGTAGAGCGCCCGCGGCTGGTGCAGATTACCGGGCCGTTCGACGGGTTCCGCGCGACGCAAGCCTCGGTCTCGAAGACCTGCCTGGTACGTTTCGACAATAACAAATACTCGGTCGCCTCGCGTGCCGTGGGACGGCCGGTCGAGATCCAGGCCTATGCCGATCGCGTAGTGATCCGCCAGGACGGCGCGGTTGTCGGCGAGCATGGCCGTCGCTTCGGGCGGGGCGCGACAATCTACGATCCTTGGCATTACGTGCCGGTACTTGCCCGAAAGCCTGGCGCGCTGAGGAATGGCGCGCCGTTCAAGGACTGGCTGTTGCCGGCCAGCCTGGAGCGCGTGCGGCGTAAGCTGAAGGGCTCCGATGATGGCGACCGCCAAATGGTCAAGGTGCTGTCGGCGGTGCTGACCGACGGTTTGGCGGCTGTCGAAACAGCCTGCGCCGAAGCCCTCGCCGGCGGTGTCCATTCCGCCGACGTCGTCCTCAACATCCTGTCGCGGCATCGCGATCCCGGGCCGGCAGCAACGATCCTGACCCCCGATGCGCTTTGCCTCCGACACCTGCCACTCGCCGATTGCGCCCGCTATGACACACTGCGGAGAGCTTCCTGATGGAGCGCACCGACATTCTCGAGTTGATGTCGGCGCTCAAGCTCTATGGCATGCGGGCGGCCTATGACGAGGTGATGGCGACCGCCCTCAAGCGACGACACGAGCCGCCACGCATCGTCGGCGATCTGCTTAGCGCCGAGATTGCTGAGAAGAAGGCGCGCTCGATCAAGTACCAGCTGACCATTGCCAAGCTGCCGCTGGCCAACGACATCGACGACTTCGACTTCACCAGCACGCCGGTCAATGAGGCGCTGGTGCGCGATCTGGCGAGCGGCGGCTTTCTCGCCGAGCAGCGCAACGCCGTGCTGATCGGCGGCACCGGTACTGGCAAGTCGCATCTTGCGATAGCCATCGCGCGAGCCTGCATCCGCGGCGGAGCAAGAGGTCGCTTTTACACCGTCGTCGACTTGGTCAACCGACTGGAGAGCGAGGCCCGCAGTAGTCGGCAAGGCCGTCTGGCTGATTATCTGACCCGTCTCGACTTCGTCGTGCTCGACGAACTTGGGTATTTGCCGTTCGCCCAGACCGGCGGTCAGTTGCTCTTTCACCTGATCAGCCGGCTATACGAGCGTACCTCGATCATCGTCACAACCAACCTCGCCTTCGCCGAGTGGCCGAGCGTGTTCGGCGATGCGAAGATGACGACCGCGCTGCTTGATCGACTGACGCATCACTGCGAAATCATCGAAACCGGCAATGAGAGCTGGCGCTTCAAGCATCGCGCCTAAGTACCACACCCGGCTTGCCCTGGCGGGCAAACGGGCCCCTCCCGCGCTGCGCTACGCCAGACTCGTGGCGGTCGCTCCGCTCCGCGCGGGGCCTTCCCGTTCACTACCGAGACAAGCCTGTTCCAACGCCCGAGAGGGGTTCCGATTGGATGCCAATCCGGGGTCCCAATTCAATGCCGTTTGACAA
>DASQCY010000295.1:0-2963 GCA_035634495.1 Allostellaceae bacterium | reverse complement strand
GTGCCGAAACCCGTCGTCTCGGCGATTACCCAGACCCCAGCTTCCGGCCCAAATCGGCTGGTGACGACCCCGCCGATGTCGTCATTGTCGATTGCCGGTGCCGCGACTTGCTGGATGGGGTTTTGCTGTGCTCGCACATCGGCCGGAACGGCGCCCGCTAGCATCGCAATTCCAAGTAGCGGCCCAACCCCGAATGTCTCTTTGCCCACGGTCTTGCCTCCCTGATTGACCTGCTTAAACGTTGCTGCCGAGATGGCGGATGTCGAACCCATGGCACTCAGCCAGGATCTCGGCGATGCGGCGGCGGTGGCATATCCTCCAATCGGCCTCGTAGCACAACAGGCAGCTCGGCACCGCTTCGGCTATCTCTGCAGCCTGATGAAGGTCGATCTCGGCCTCGGGGCGTCCGAGCTTTTCCTCGACGATGCCCCAAAACCGCTCCCATTCGCGGCGCCGGTTGGCGAGGCGGCCCTCTGGCGGCGTCCCTAGTGCGGCCAGATGAACATAGCGCATCCCGGCATCCTCGATCGCCGCCGCGAGCTGCCGTTTCGAGAAGCCCGGCCGGCGCGAGATCGGCCGGTCGCGCACGTCGAGCAATGTCGACACTCCGGCCGCATTTAGGGTGGCGATGACGTCCCTCAGCAACGCCTTCTCATAGCCGATCGTGTAGAGCGTTCTGGCCGTCATTCGCTGCGATAGCGCTCGACCGCCGTGGGATCGAGCTCGACACCGAGACCCGGGCGCTCCGGCAATCTGATCACCCCGTTATTGTCGATCCGGACCGGTTCTTTGAGCAATTCGTCGCGCAGCCCGTTCGGGTTCTGGTCGAATTCGAGCACCAGCCCGTTCGGGATCGAAGCGATGAAGTGCAGTGAGGCGACCAATAGCACGGCGCCAGCAAAGGCGTGCGGCGCTACCATGCGGTGATGGGCCTGTGCGAGTGCCCCGATGCGGCGGCATTCGGAGAACCCGCCGGACCAACCGAGGTCGGGCTGGACGATGTCGACCGCACCGCGGGTGATCAGCTCGCGAAAGCCGTCGAGCCCAATCTCGGTCTCGTAGCCGGCGATCGGTGTGGCGAGCGCATCGGCGACCATGGCGCTGCCTGCAATGTCGTCGGTCGCCACCGGCTCCTCGATCCAATAGATCTTATAGGGCTCGAACGCGCGGCCCATCTCGATCGCAACGGATGGGCTCCAGGCGCAATTGACATCGACCATCAGCTTGGCCCGCGGTCCCAGCGCTCGGCGCACTGCCGCCACGCGCGCGACGTCCTCTTCGGGCTCGACCTCGCACAGCTCGGCATGGTCCACCAGATGGCGCAGATGGGTCTGCGTCGACGGGTTACGCCCGACCTTCATCTTCATGCCTCTGAAGCCGCGGGCACGATAGCCCTCGGCCTCGCCGGCGAGATCGTCTATCGATTTGCCCTCCTGGTAGAAACCGCCGCTGGCATAGGCCTCGACCCGGTCGCGGCAACCGCCCAACAGGCGGTAGAGCGGCAATCGGGCGACCTTGCCGGCGATGTCCCATAGCGCAATGTCGATGCCGCTGATTGCATTCATCACGATGCCGCGGCGGCCGAACTGACGGGTGCGCGCGAACATCTTCTGCCACAGCCCCTCGACCAGCAGCGGGTCCTCGCCGATCAGCATCGGCCGCAGCACCCGCTCGATAACGCTCGCTGTGGCGCCGCCGCCGACGCCGGCCTCGCCGACCCCGGTCACCCGCTCGTCGGTCTCGATCTCGACCAACAGGCCGCCGCGCCGTGCCTGCATGCCGCCGGCGCTGCCGTAAGGCGGGTCGCAGCGATAGGAGAGCGGTATCGTACGGATATCGACGATCTTCATGATTTCAGTCCTCGCTCGGCACCACCGTCGATGCTAACACGACCAGCGTCATAGCCAAGCGGAGGGAAGCGTGCTCACGATTATCGATCTCAACGCCGAGATGGCAAAACTGAGGATGTTGCGCGGACGTACTCCAGAGACGCCGGAGGCCGATCGTGCGGGCGCCTTCGCGCGGTTGGCGCCCTACCGCGACAGCGCCATCAATGCCGCCAAATTTTCCGGCGAGGGCCCGTGGGAGCGCCACCCGAACGGCGACGAGATCGTGCAGGTCGTCGACGGTGCGGTGACCTTCCACATCATGACCGATGACGGGCCGCAATCCCATGCGCTGAAGGCAGGGATGGTGGTGATCGTTCCGCAAGGGGCGTGGCACCGTTTCGAGGCGCCGGATGGGGTGAGCCTGATGACCACCACACCTCAGCCGACCCAGCATCTGACATTCGCGATCGACGACCCGCGCACCCTCGAGTGACCGGCAGCGGCGATATCGGCGCCGGAGTTCCGACCCGATCGCCGCGCCGAGCTCAGAGCCAGCGGGTTCCCGTGTACACCAGATAGACGAACAAGATCGCCCCCAGCAGGAGGCGCAGCGCCACGAGTGTAATGTCCAGCCGCTCCCCCGGGCCCGGCCGTACCTCTTCGGCATCGATATCGCGCGTGGTCTCGCGGAAGCGGATCGCGGCGAAAGCCATCACCACGCCACCCAGCACGATCAGCAGCAGGCCGGCGATGTTGCCGACGATCTGACTGCCCGCCGGCAAGGCTCGCGCGGTGAGGGACTCGCTCGCGGTCCGCAGAAACAGGTCGAACTTCTGGACCAGAATACCAAACGCCATGATGGCGATCGCCGTGCGCACCGTGAAGGTCGTCGACGGTGCGGTGACTTTTCACATCATGACCGAGGACGGGCCGCAATCCTATGCGCTGAAAGCCGGGGTGGTGGTGATCGTTCCACAAGGGGCGTGGCATCGTTTCCGACGCGTCGGAGGGCGTGAGCCTCATGGCTACTACCCCTCAGCCCACCCAGCATGTCACATTCGCGATCGACGATCCGCGCACCCTCGGCTAGCAATCAGAACCATTTTTCCTTGTCGACGACGTTGAGGAGAGGCT
>DASQCY010000294.1:0-3818 GCA_035634495.1 Allostellaceae bacterium | reverse complement strand
GACGGCGAGCTCGCCTAGCAGCGCCGCCACCGCGTCGCGCGATCGCGTGTCGATCGTTGCGTAGAGCCCGCGGCCCGCCTCAGTCAGCGCGATGACGATCTGTCTTCCGTCGCGCTCCGAGGGCCGCCTATCGATCAGGCCGCGCTTTTCGAACCCGCCGACTATGCGGCTCAAATAGCCGGTGTCGAGACCGAGCTCGGCCGCGAGCTCCGATGCCGTCGCCCGCGTGCGCTGTGCCAATTCCCAGATCACCCGACCTTCGGTCAGCGACAACGGACTGCCGAGCAGCCCCTCGTGCAGGACGCCAATCTTGCGGGTGTAGAACCGGCTAAAGCGGCGGATGCTTGCGACCCGATCTTCCAGCCCACCCATTCCGATATGCTCTGGTTCCATTCGCTGACATAGTCTAGTATATTATCTGACAAAGTCAACTTTACCCGCACAGGAACCGGAGCGCTGCCCAGTCAAGCTCGGGAACAGAGCGCCTCCGGATAAGTCCGGCGGTTAGTCGCCTGGGAGGCGAATGCTGCCCCTCCGTGTGCTGGCGATCCTCGCCGCCCTCGGCCAAAGAAAAGCGGCATTACTAATGGGTCTCGGGGGATCAGCACCTCGCGGTCGGTTGCGGTCTGTCATCGTCGCACCGGGCTTCAGGACCGTGTCGGCGGGCGGCGCGTCGGACCAATCTGCATCATTCGGGAACATTTGATGCCAAAGGGCGTCTCGCTACGGATGTCCCTTTTGCCGCGGCATCTTTCGCAGTTTATCCATCTCCTCCGCCGCCGGGCGGCGGAGGAGGCGGCGCCGCCGCACCCCGCGCTGGCGGGATAGGACAAAGTTGCTATCGATGCGACGATCATTCGCCGATCCGCTCTTCGCTTGGCGCATTGAACGGTCGGGAGTTCAAATGTTACTGGTCGAAGCAGATGCGTTGCCTTGTGATAGAGGATGAAGCGGACACAGCCCGCTATATCTGCAACGGGCTCACGGAGGCTGGTCATACGGCCACTTTGGTTCGCGACGGTGTGGGCGGGCTGCACCTAGCAACGACCGAACGATGGGATGTCATCATTCTCGATCGAATGCTGCCGGGCCACGTCGATGGATTATCAATCATTGCCACGATCCGAAACCTCGGAAAGACGACGCCGGTGCTGATACTGAGCGCGCTCGCAAGCCTCGACGAGCGGGTGCGCGGGTTGCGTGGCGGCGGCGATGATTATTTGACGAAGCCCTTCGCTTTTTCCGAGCTCCTGGCCCGCGTCGAAGCATTGACCCGTCGTGGCGCCGCGAGCGAGGACAGTCGCGAACTGTGGGTCGCCGATCTACGACTCGATTTGCGGACGCGGCGAGCGGAGCGCGCGGGTAAGCCAATTGCCCTCCAACCGCGCGAGTTTCGCCTTCTCGAATACCTCGTGCGGCACCAAGGACAGGTGGTTACACGGACCATGCTGCTCGAGGGGGTTTGGGACTACTACTTTGATCCGCAGACAAATGTCATCGACGTTCAAATCAGCCGCCTGCGCCGGAAGATCGACAAGGACTTCTCGGCGCAATTGCTCCATACGGTCCGCGGCATCGGCTATATGATATCCGCCGATGACTAGGTTCTGGGGCACCGTCGCGTTCCGCCTGGCGCTCAGCTACGGGCTGCTCGCCATAGGCTCGATGTCGGTGATTTCGGCGGCTTTCTACTTCGGCACTGTCGGCGTGCTCGAGCGGAGTACGGACGCGAAGCTACTGTCCCTTTCGAAACGGCTCGCCGAGCACTTTGAGAACCGTGGCGATGAGGGACTGCGGAAGGAGATAGAGCAGTTGCTCGTGGACGGCATCGATCAGGATACCGAGGTCTATCTGCTCGTCGCACACGATGGACGAAAAATCGTCGGAAACATTTTTGGTTGGACACAAAAGAGCGCGCCACTCGACAGCCTGACAGATTTGGCAGTGATGCGTAATGGTCGCCCATCTCTCAGCAGACTGTTGCCGCGTCTTTTGCCGGACGGTTCGATCCTCGTGGTCGGTCGCGACTTACAGGACCAGCGGGAAATCGAGCGGCTCGTGTGGCATTCTCTCTTGGCGGGCGGAGCGGTGGCGCTGTTGCTGGCGATCGGTGGCGCTCTGCTATTTCGCCGGCAGCTCGAACACAGGGTCGGTGCAATCCGCCGCACCGCCCTCGAGATAGAGGCAGGCGATCTCAGTCGGCGGATCCCGATATCCGATGTAGAGGACGAGTTTGCGCGGCTCAACCGCGATATCAATCGTATGCTCGACCGCATCGAGCACTTGATGGACGGTGTGAGGCACGTATCCAACGCGATTGCTCACGATCTCAGAACTCCGCTCGGCCGCATCCGCAGCCGGCTCGAAGAAGCGCTCCAGCCAGGCAACAGCGTGACGCAGCTTCCCGGAACGACCCGGTTTGCTATTCAGCAAGTCGACGAGCTCATTCAGATGCTCGACAGGCTGCTGCAGATCGCCGAAGCCGAGTCCGGGGCTCGCCGTCAATCATTCGCGTTGGTATCGCTCGGCTCGGTAATCAGTGATGTCGTCGAACTCTACGACGCCACGGCGGAGGAGGAAGGGATCACTCTCGTCAGCCGGATCGAGGGTCAGGCGGTCACGCTCGGAGATAAGAACCTGCTCACGAGTGCGGTTGTGAATCTGATCGACAATGCCCTCAAATATGCGGGCAGCGGAGCGACGGTACGCATTCAAGCCAGGCAAGAAAGGGAAACCGTCTCGGTGATCGTTCAGGACGACGGCCCGGGAATCCCACCGGCGGAGCGGTCCCGGGTCGTCGAACGCTTCTACCGGCTCGACCAGAGCCGTAGCCTGCCCGGTAACGGTCTCGGTCTCTCAATTGTGACCGCGATCGCGTCGCTGCATTGGGGGAAGCTCTCTTTGGAGGATGCCGCGCCCGGGCTTCTCGCCCGCATTGTTCTGCCGCGCGCCGAAGCCGCCGTGCCGGCGAGTGGAGATCTGGCGGAAACTCGGTGGCTGGGTGCCGTCGAATAGCCTGGTAATGTCTTCCTCGGTGGACGCAATCGCGTGAATTGATTGGCATGAGCGGGTCGGGCCGGACTGCGGCAGAGACCGCGCCGCGATCCGAGAGCCGGATCAAAGCACCCGCCGCTTGCCATCCATTGCCAAATGGTAATCTTCCGGAAAGACCGGGGTAAGTCGCCGGGGTCTACCTCATCCGGCTGCTCTTCAACACCTCTGCAGAGCCAATGTCGCCTGAGCACTCTTGATGATGAAACTGGACACTCAGCCACCCTTCTCGATGAAGGACAGACGGCTCTCGCGCCGCGTGAAATTCCTCGCCCTCGTGCTGGTCGCTGGTATCGGGGCGGCTGTGACTTCGTTGGTATGGAAGCCGCTCGCGGACCAACCGGAAAACGCGCGGCCGACGAAAGCAGAAGGGCCGCCAGGAACGTTCCGGCCGACCCAGCAGCAATGGGCGGGTCTCAAGTTTCAGATCGTGACGACGATGGCGTTTCGTTCGGAGCAGATGACCGAGGGGACGATCGCGGTCGATGACGATTTGACGACGCCGGTATTCTCCCATTATTCCGGGCGGGTCATCAAAGTAGTCGCCATGCTCGGCGATGTCGTCGAGCGCGGCTCTGCGCTTTTTGTTATCCACGCGAGCGAGTTCGTGCAGGCGCAGAACGACTTGATCACCGCGCTCGCCAATCTGCAGACGGCGCGCTCGCAGCTCACGATGGCGCAAACCACCGAAAGACGCACCCACGAGCTCTATTTGGCGCAAGGCGGCTCACTCAAGGACTGGCAGCAGGCCCAGACCGACATGATCA
>DASQCY010000293.1:0-1632 GCA_035634495.1 Allostellaceae bacterium | reverse complement strand
TTGGGCGGCGCCGCGGCCAGCGTCGGCGCGGCGCCGACCGGCGCCTGCGGCGCACCCCAGGCGAGGCCGGCCTCCGCAGGCACCGAGCTGATGCTATCGACGAGGGTCAACGTACCCTTGCCGGAGTCGATCGCGTATTGCGTGACGTGTCCCGAGAGCTCGTTTAGCACGTAGAGGTACTTGTCGTTCGGCGAGAACGCCATGTGGCGCGGGCCGTGACCCGGCGCCGGGCCGGGCGGGTCATTGGGCGTGACTCGCCGCTGGAGGGACATGGATTCGAACTTCCGGTTCCGCGAGAAAGATGGGCGGTTCGGATATCACTTCCGCTCATGTGCCGCGTCAGACTGGGCCGGTCAAACGGGGCATTTTTCGGGTCAGCAAGCCGCCTGTCGCAGTGATAAGCGACTACTTATGTCTGAGAGGGGACAACGGTGGACGCCCTGCCCGAAGCGGGCGTGGAGAATTAGTCTTTAAGAGGTTTGAGGAGCGCCATATGAAGATTACCGCCGCGGTGGTGCCGGTCCGGTTAGCTCCGTTCGAGATCGAAACGCTCGACCTCGCGGCGCCGCTCGCCGACGAGGTACTTGTGCGGGTCGTGGCCAGCGGCATGCGCCACACCGATCTGCATGCTCGCGATGGCTATTTCCCGAACCTGCCCTATCCGGTCGTTTGCGGTCATGAAGGGGCCGGTATTATCGAGCGGGTCGGAGCAGCCGTCGCGGACCTTGCGCCGGGCGATCCGGTCGTGATCTCGTTCCCATAGTGCGGCGAATGCGGGCCGTGTCGCGCCGAGCGTATCTCTTATTGTGAGGGTGCTCGCCTGCTCAAATCGAGCGGCCGCCGCGCCGACGGCTCGATCCCGATGAGCCGCGACGGCGAGCCGGTTTATTCCTGCTTCTTTCAGCAATCCTCGTTCGCGAGTTTCGCCGTCGCCCCGGCTAAGGACGTTGTCAAGATCCGCCGCGACGCGCCGATTGAAATGCTGGGTCCGCTCGGCTGTGGCTTGCAGACCGGCGCCGGTGCGGTGCTGAATGTGATGCAGCCCGCCGCGGGACAGTCGATTGCGGTGTATGGGGTCGGCGGTGTCGGGCTCGCCGGGTTGATGGCGGCGCGGACCGCAGGCTGCGATCCGATCATCGCCGTTGATCGGCTCCCCTCCCGGCTGGTGCTCGCCCGCGAACTCGGTGCCACGCATACGCTCGAAAGCCGCGGCGCCGACACGCTCGCCGAAATCCGCAAGATCACCGGCGGCGGCACCGATTTCGCACTGGAGACGTCTGCCGTGCCGGCGGTGTTTCGGCTTGCCGTCGACGGGCTACGAGGTCTCGGCACCTGCGTCCTGGTCGGCAGCGCTCGAGCCGGCACGGAGGTCAGCTTCGAGATGCCGTGGTTGCAGGGCGGCCGGACCGTGCGCGGCGTGATCCAGGGCGACAGTCGACCGCGGGACTTCATCCCTCGTCTCGTCGATCTTTTCATGGCGGGCAGGATGCAGCTCGACCGGCTCATCACGCGTTACGATTTTGCGGACATCAACCGCGCTGCCGCCGACGCCAGCTCGGGCGCTGCGATAAAGCCGGTGCTGCTGTTGCCGCAGTGACAGCGGCGCCGGCCTTTCTCAACGCTCCGATCAGG
>DASQCY010000292.1:0-3655 GCA_035634495.1 Allostellaceae bacterium | reverse complement strand
GCGATCGATGCCGGCGGCGGCTTCCAGAACTACCCGGAAGATTATGCCGTCATCGAAAAGCTCGCCGAAGGAGGCCAGCTCACGGTTCGCATCGCCTACAATTTGTTTACGCAGAAACCCAAGGGCGAGAAGGACGACTTTCTGAACTGGACGAAGATGTCGAAATACCAGCAGGGCACGGACTATTTCCGCCACAACGGCGGCGGCGAAATGCTGGTCTTCTCCGCGGCCGATTTCGAAGATTTCCGCCAGCCTCGGCCCGACATGCCGGCGGAAATGGAAAGCGAGCTCGAAGAGGTGATGCGGATTTTGGCACAGAACCGCTGGCCCTGGCGGCTGCACGCAACCTACGACGAGACGATCTCGCGCGCGCTCGACGCCTTCGAACGGGTCAACCAGGATATCCCGATCGCCGGCCTGCACTGGTTCTTCGATCATGCCGAGACGATCTCCGATCAGTCGATAGATCGCATTGCGGCACTCGGTGGCGGCATCGCGGTGCAGCACCGCATGGCTTATCAAGGCGAATATTTTGTCGAGCGCTACGGTCTCGGCGCGGCCGAAGCAACACCGCCCATTGCCCGAATGCTGGAGGCGGGTATTCCGGTCTCGGCCGGCACGGACGCTACCCGCGTCGCCTCCTACAATCCGTGGGTCTCGCTGTCGTGGCTCGTCACCGGCAAGACAGTGGGTGGCCTGCGCATCTACCCGGTCCGCAATCGTCTCGACCGCGAAACGGCACTTAGGATGTGGACCGAAGACGTCACCTGGTTCTCGAACGAGGAGGGTAAGAAGGGTCGCATCGAGGTCGGCCAGTTCGCCGACTTGGTTGTTCCCGACCGCGATTACTTCGCGTGCTCCGAGGACGAGATCGCCGACATCACGGCCGCGCTGACTGTAGTCGGCGGCAAGGTGGTCTATGGCGCCGGCGACTTCGCGGCTTTCGACGAGACCGCGCCGCCACCGGCAATGCCGGATTGGTCGCCGGTTCGGCGCTTTGGCGGGTATGCTGCCTGGGCCCAACACAACCAATCCGGCGAGACTGCGGTTCGCCGAGCGCTTGCCGCCGCCTGCAGTTGCGCGAACCATTGCGGTATCCACGGCCACGATCACACGGGCGCCCGGTCAGCCCGACTGCCGGTCCGCGATCTGAGATCCTTCTGGGGTGCGCTCGGCTGCTCTTGCTGGGCATTCTAACGGGCTGGCTCAAAATGGAGCACGTGAAATCAATCCGTTACCCGTCACCCCCGCGAAGGCGGGGGTCCAGGGCAACTGTTAACGCCTTAGGACACTGGATCCCTGCTTTCGCAGGAATGATGAATAACTTCCGCTCAACCTCCCTGCCATGCGCATGATTAAGACATTCGCTTTAATGGCCGTCCTTTGCGGAAGTCTGGCGAGCGTGCCGGTTTCGCAGGTTGTTGCCGCAACCCAGACACCCGCGCTCGCGGTCGGCCCGCAATACGATACAACCCATGTCTACCTCGCGCCGGACGATTTCGACCGGTTCGTTGCCAGCCTGGTCACGACGTTTGGCGGAACGACATCCAAGAAAGGCGAGTTCACCGTCACACCGACACCCAGCCTTACGATGTCGCAGCTTGTCCTCACGCCGGTAGGGACTGTATCAGTCTTTGGCTTCAAGACCCCGATTCCTTATCCCTTTGGCGCCGAACGGACGGGCTATCTCGTAACCGACATAGACGCGGCCGTTCGGGCTGCACGTGCCCACGGCGCCGCTCTGACGGTAGCGATATTTCCCGACCCAATCGGCCGCGATGCCATTATTCAATGGCCCGGCGGCATCAACATGCAACTCTATTGGCACACGACGGCACCAAATTATCCGCCCTTGCAAACCGCGCCCGAGAACCGAATCTACGTTTCGCCGGATTCGGCCGGTGCCTTCATCCGCGATTTCGTCGCTTTCGCGCACGGCAAGATCGTCTCTGACGACCGCAACGCACCAGGTGTGGAAATCGGCCGACCAACCGATACCTACCGGCGCGTCCGCATCGAATCCGTCTTCGGCCGCGTGGCCGTGCTGGTGACCGATGGCCATCTCCCCTATCCTTATGGGCGGGAGGTGACGGGCTACGAGGTCTCCGATCTCGCTGCCACGGTCGGCAAGGCTGAGAGCGCAGGCGCAGCCGTGCTGGTTAAATCCTACATGGCCGGCGACCGGGAGGCCGCGATCTTACAGTTCCCAGGCGGATACATCGCCGAGATTCATGCCGCGGTGCACAAGTGAACCCTTGCCGTGTGGCTCGCGTATTTCGCGCTATTGGGGTTGATCGCGGCCTCGATCTCTGGAGCGGCGTTTGCCCAAGACGCGGGATCGCTGGCGATGGGTTTGCCCGCGCGTCCGACGATCGGCATGAACCGGTGGCAGGAAGACTGGTCGGTATTGGCTGATCCGAGCTTGCGAACCGAGCCCTTCGACAATTTGAAATACATTCCACTGTCTCCGGATGATCCGAAGAGCTATGTTTCGTTAGGCCTCGATCTGCGCGAGCGCTTCGAAACACTCAAGGCATCTACTTTCGGCGTCGGCGGGATCCCCGCTCAGAACTATGTGCTGGATCGTCAGTATATTCACGCCGATGTCCGGCCCAATCAGAACTGGCAGATCTTCATACAGCTTCAGAACGACTACGCGCCGGGGAAATCGATAATCACTCCGGTTGACCGAGATCCGCTCGACCTTGCGCAAGGCTTCATCACCTATATGGGGGACCTGGCGGACGGCGAAGTGAAGGCCCGCGTTGGACGCCAGGAGATGGCCTTCGACCTGCAGCGCTTCGTCTCCATCCGGGATGGTCCCAATGTGCGCCAGGCTTACGATGCAGCTTGGCTCGATTGGGAGAAGGACCCGTGGCGCATTATCAGCTTCTGGAGTGAGCCTGTCATATATGTCGACCACGGCGTCTTCAACGACTACTCCAATGGCCATTTCCAATATGGCGGGTTCAGAGTCGAGCGGCGAGACGTCGGACCGGGGCACCTCAGTGCCTATTATTCGCGTTACGATCTCGACAATTCGCATTTTCTCTTTGCCAGCGGCCGCGAACGGCGCAACATCTTCGATGTGCATTATGCCGGCGATTACGGCGGGTGGGATTGGGACCTCGAGACAATGGTCCAGACCGGAAGCGTCGGTGCCAAAACGGCCCGCGCCTGGGCGCTGGGAACGCTAGGGGGCTTCACATTCGCCGATGCGAACTGGCGCCCCCGTCTGGGGCTTCAGGTCGACGCGGCGACGGGTGACCAAAACCCCAACTCCAATACGCTCGGAACCTTCAATCCTCTTTTCCCGAACGGCTATTACTTCACCTTGGCTGGATTGACCACCTATGCAAATCTGATCCATGTCAAGCCCTCGGTGACCGTCAAGCCAACGAGCTCCCTGACATTCCTCGCCGCCGCCGCCCCGCAGTGGCGCGAGACGACGGCTGATGCCGTCTATGTCATACCCAATATTCCCGTTCCCGGTACAGCGGGGTTCGCGGGGCGCTGGACTGGCGCTTATGGACAAATTCGCGCCGTCTATGCATTCAACGACCATCTAACGGGCGCCATCGAAGCAGTGTATTTTGGGGTCGGCAGCGCCATCCGCCGCGCGGGCGGGCATGACAGCGACTATGTCGGTGTCGAG
>DASQCY010000291.1:0-2953 GCA_035634495.1 Allostellaceae bacterium | reverse complement strand
ATCCATTTCGGCCAAGCCGGTGTCAGTGTCGGGATCGCGGTGTTCGCCGCGCAGATCATCAAGCAGCTCGGTTTGACGAACATGCAGACCGGTTTCACCACCGCAATCCCCTACATTCTTGGGACCATCGGCATGATCGTTTGGGGCCGTTACGCCGATCGCAAGAACGAGCGGCGGTGGAACCTCGCCGCCTCCTGCACAACCATGGCAATCGGCTGCCTGTTCGCCGGGTTTTTCGACACCAGTTACTGGGCCGTGGTGGGACTGTCTCTGGCCACGATCGGTCTATACGCCTCGAACGCCCATTTGTTCCCACTTCCTGCGGTGTTCTTGACGGGGCCGGCCTTGGCGAGCGGCATCGCCTGGGTCAACTCGGTTGGCATCTTGGGCGGCAGCGCTAGCCCCCCCATCGTCGGTTGGCTCAAAGATGCAACCGGCAGCTTTAGCAGCGGGCTCTACGCGCTCGCCATTTTTGGCCTGTTCGCCGCGATCGTCGCCGCCATATGTGTGCGAGAGACGCCCCTTGCGGCCGTCCCGCGAGCTCTCGAAGCAACCGGCGACTAGCCGGGGAGGTTAAACAAGTTGCTTCTGCGCTTCGAGATCGTCTTCGATAAAGGCGCGGACGACCTCGTCAATGCCATTGTCCGCGGTGAACCCGAGGGCGGCCGCACGCGGGGCCGCGAGCGCCTGAGGCCAGCCGGAAATGATCTGTTGAATTGTGGGGTCAGGCTCCCAGCGGATCTTCGCGTAGGCCTCCTCGCCGCCGGCTTTCCGGACCGCCGCGGCCATGTCGCCGACCGCGACCGAAAAGCCAGGCAGCTGCAATGACCGGTTCGCGCCGAATGCATCCGCAGGCAGCTCGTTCGCACGCAACAGGGCAGCGACGACGCGGCGCGGCGAAGCCAGTGCCATTATCGTGTCGGGCGAGACCGGACAGACCGCCTTCCGCCCCGACAAGGGGTCGCGGATCATGGAGGATGCGAAGGTCGAGGCGGCGCGGTTCGGCCGGCCGGGCCGCACGACAACGGTCGGCAGGCGCAATGCGCGGCCGTCGACAAACCCCTTGCGGCTGTAATCGTTGACCAAGAGCTCGCCGATCGCCTTTTGGGTGCCGTAGGAGGTCTGCGGCGTCAGCGGTGTGTCGTCGCCGACCGCCGGCGGCAGCACGCCTCCATAGACCGCGAGCGAGCTCGCGAAAATCACGCGCGGACAGCTGCCGAGCGCGCGGCAAGCATCGAGCACCGCGCGAGTGCCATCGAGATTGACGCGGTAGCCGAGATTGGTATCGGCTTCGGCCTCGCCGCTGACCACCGCGGCGAGATGGAAAACCGAGCTGGTGCCCGGGGAGATTGCGCGGCGAACCGTCTCGTCATCGGCGATGTCGCCGGTCACCAAGCTCAGCCTTCGGTCATTGGGCAGTGGCAGGGCCGAGGGCGCGTTGTCAAACAGCACGAGCTCGTCGATATCGCCGCGTTTCAGCAGACGCAACGCCACACGGCGGCCGAGAAAGCCGCAGCCTCCGGTGATGACCACGCGCACGGTCAGCCTCCGATGCCATAACGCCTCGCCCAGCCGAGCCCCGCCCTGGTCTCGCCTCTCGGCCGGTATTCGCAGCCGATCCAGCCCGAATAACCAAGTTCATCGAACAGATCGAAGAGGTACGGATAGTTGATCTCGCCGATATCGGGCTCATTCCGGCCGGGATTGCCGGCGATCTGCACATGCGGATAGTGGCCGGCCAGTGCGCGAATGCGGTGAGCGAGATCGCCCTCCATGATCTGCACGTGGTAGAGGTCAAGCTGCAATTTGAGGTTGGGACGGCCGACCTGCTCAATGATCGACATCGCCTGGCTCGTGGTATTGAGGAAATAGCCTGGGATGTCGCGGGTGTTGATCGGCTCGATTACGAGGGTGAGGCCTTCCGCGGCGAGCCGGTCGGCGGCGTGGCGCAAATTGGCGAGATAGACCCGTCCGGCCCCTGCTCGCTCTTGCCCGGCCGGCAATATCCCGGCCATGGCATGGAGGATGCGACACCTTGTTGCTTTGGCATAGACGAGTGCGGTTTCGACCCCGTCGCGGAATTCCCGCTCGCGCCCAGGCAGGGCGCCGATCCCGCGCTCTCCCGCCCCCCAGTCACCGGGCGGCATGTTGAAGAGCGCCTGAACGAGCCCATGACGATTAAGTTGCTCAGCGATCACTCCGGCCGGGTGATCGTAAGGTGAGAGATACTCGACCGCCTTGAAGCCGCAGGCGGCCGCCGCGGCGAAGCGGTCGAGAAACCCGACTTCCTGAAAGATGAAGCTGAGATTGGCGGCGAATTTCGGCACGGGAAGCTCCGCTGCGGCTCGATGAACGGCCGCTACTCTTTCGCCGCCGCGGCATTAACGCAATACGCTTCTGGGGTATCGAACAGGTGCTAGAATCAGCGTCCCGACGCAGGTGAGCGAGCGCCGGCTATCCGCCGGCTTGCTCGCGCCAGTCCTCGACGAAGGCGCGCAGAGCCGTTTCGGCCAGAAGACGTCCCCGCACAATCGTACCGGTGTGGCCCGCCGCTACAGGATGCAACTGTTCCGGGGCCAGGACGCTCCAGTGGAAGCGGTCTGCTCCGCGCGCAAAGGTGTCTCTGATGATCCCGCGCGCCTGGCATTCTGGATCGATGAGCAACTCCGCGCTCGGGCTGACGCGACGCCACTCGGATGCCGGACCGTTGGGTCGGTATTCCCGGCTGCGCAATTCACGGGCATATCGCCGAAGGTCTTCGGCGTAGGCTTCCGGCACGCGGAGCGTCACCCGGCGCAAGCGGGTGGTCTCCTGGGGTCGCGACGGCGGCCGCCGGTCACTCATCGACTCGCGCCGCAGAGGCCGACACAGGGACGACAAATACACCTTGACCCAATGGTAGAAGAGAAGAGAACACGCAAAAGTTATCGCATTTAAATGTTAACTCTTGCTT
>DASQCY010000290.1:0-3416 GCA_035634495.1 Allostellaceae bacterium | reverse complement strand
GGCGGCGATGACCGGCGCCGAGCTTCCCCTTGCGGCACCCTCACGCGGCGACAACGGGAAAGCGGGCACTGCCGGCACACCCGGGACTAAGGTGGCAAACATCGCGCAGCAGGATTACTTCGTCGATGTCGCGACCAAGGTGGTGCTCCCGCTGTTCAAGACGCGCAACCGCCCGTTCGTCCTTGTCTTCTGGTCGCGTGACCCGGACGGAACCCAGCACAACCAGGGAGATAGCCTCAACCAGCTCATTCCCGGCATCAACGGGCCCACCTCGCTGGCGTCGATCAAGAATGCCGATGACGATCTCGGCCGGATTCAGAAGGCGCTTGGCGATCTCGGGCTCGCCGACACGACCGATATCTTTGTGACCGCCGATCACGGCTTCGCCACGATCTCCAAGGAAAGCAAGACGAGCCCGGCAGCACAGGTCTCTTACTCGGACGTCCGGGCGAGCTTCCTCCCGCCGGGCTTCGTCGCGATTGACATCGCGGCCGCTCTGGGCATGCCGCTCTATGACCCGGACGCCAAAAACGCCCTGATAGCCGGCAACAGCCATTCAAAGTGGGGCAACGGTTTGATCGGACCCGACCCGAACAAACCCGAAATTGTCGTAGCGGCCAATGGCGGCTCCGACCTCGTTTATCTGCCGAAGAAGAACAGAGCGCTCGCGGTCCGCGTGGTTTCGGCGCTACTGGCGCAGGATTATGTGAGCGGTCTTTTCGTCGACGATTCACTGGGCAGAATACCCGGCACCTTGCCGCTCACTGCCATCAACCTGAAAGGTTCGGCGTTGACCCCGATGCCGGCGATTGCAGTAAATTTCCGCACCTTTTCGACGGGCTGCGAACAGCCGCTGACTTGCACGGTGGAGCTCGCCGACACGGTCCTACAACAAGGCCAAGGCATGCATGGCGGCTTTAGCCGGGCGGACACGATGAATTTCATGGCGGCCATCGGTCCGGACTTCAAGGCAGGTTTCATCGACGAGGCGCCGGCGAGCAACGCCGATGTCGGCAAGACCCTTGCGCGCATCCTCGGTCTGAAGATCAAGGACAAGGGAAAGCTGATCGGCCGCGTCCTGACGGAGACCATGCCCGGAGGAACAACGCCGAGATACGTCGCGAGGGTCGTGCGCTCCTCTGCTGCTGCGGGCGGCATCCGGACAACACTGGACTACCAACTCGTCGGCAACACACGGTACTTCGATGCCGCCGGCTTTCCCGGACGAACGGTGGGTCTGACTGACACCAACATTGCTGCTGCGATCTCCCGTCCGATGCCGTAATTCTCGGAGTGCTGCTGACCGCTCTTCCAATCATGAAATGGACAGCGCAAGGGTGATCCCTCCAAGCGCGCTGACGATAACTACGACCAGAGGCGGCGCACGCCAGACGGTGAGAAGGACAAAGCCGAGGAGTGCGATTCCGAAATCCCCGGGGGTCTTGACCGAGCTCGTCCAGACCGGGTTGTAGAGCGCCGCGCCGAGCAGTCCAACCACCGCCGCGTTGACGCCGCGCATCACAGCCTGCGCGCCGGCACGGTTCCGGAAAGTCTCCCAGAAGGGCAACGTGCCCATAAGGATCAGCACGCCGGGAAGAAAAATGCCGATCAGCCCCAGTACCGCGCCGGTCAGCCCGTGGGGTGACGGGCCGACGACGGCGCCAAGATAGGCTGCAAACGTGAACAGAGGGCCCGGAACCGCTTGCGCGGCGCCGTAGCCGGCAAGGAAGGCATCATCGCTGACCCAGCCGGGCGCCACAAAAGCCTCGCGCAATAACGGCAACACAACGTGGCCACCGCCGAATACGAGTGCGCCCGAGCGGTAGAAGGCTTCGAAGAGCGCTATGCCCTGCAAGTTTTCCAAGCCGCGCAGGACGGGTAGGCCGGCGAGCAGCAGAAAGAACACCGACAGCGCCGCCAGGCCCACAGTGCGCGAGACCGGCACTCTAACATGTCCACTAGTTGTTGGCGGCCCGGCCCGGCAGAACCATAACCCGGCAACGCCACCCAACAGGATTCCCGCAATCTGGGAGATCGAGGATGCGCTGAACAGTATAATCAGCGCCACCACGGCCGCAATGGACGCCCGCTCCCGGTCAGGACATAGCGTCTGTGCCATGCCCCAAACGGCCTGGGCCACGATCGCTACGGCGACAAGCTTGAGGCCGTGAAGCAGCCCGATCCCGGCCGGGCCGCCGAGCTCATCCGCGCCGTAAGCGAAGAGCACCAGAGCTATGGCGGAAGGCAATGTAAAGCCTGTCCACGCCGCGAGACCGCCGCGATAGCCGGCGCGCATCAGGCCAATGGAAAATCCGACCTGGCTGCTGGCAGGGCCGGGCAGGAACTGGCACAGACCCACGAGATCGGCGTAGGACTGCTCGTCGATCCAGCGGCGGCGCACGACGAACTCGTCGCGAAAATACCCGATGTGAGCGATCGGTCCGCCGAAACAGGTGATGCCCAGCCTGAGGAAGACGAGCAGAACTTCAAGAGGAGAACGGGTCTGCTGGACCTTAGTCTCGGCCGAGTGCGCGGCGGTTGTCATCGGGGTCCTCATACGTAGTTGAAGAGCGCCATGAACCCGAAATCCATGTGCAGCTGCTGGTGACAGTGGAAGAGCGTCAGCCCCGGGTTGTCGGCGACAAAGTCAAATTCCACTTCTTGAAATCCGCCCAGCATCACCACGTCCTTGATCACCCCGGCGGTCGGTTTACCGGCGATGCGGGTCAATTCGAAGCTGTGCCGATGCAGGTGCAACGGATGGATGTCGTCGCTCGCATTGCGGAATTTGAGCCGATAGCGGCGCCCCTCGTGCACCGGGTACATCGGCTTCACAGTCTCCATTGAAAAAGCTTCGCGGTTGAGGGTCCACTGGTTGAAGCCGTTGAGCGCGCCATTGTGCTTGACGATCGTCATCTCGATCGTCTCATCGGGCGAGGCGGGCGCACCATTCGCCTGGCCAAATCGCGTGTAATCCCAGCGGAACGGTTTTGGCTTGATCCACTGCGGCTTGCCCTTCTCCGCCGCGTATTCGACGACAATCCCCATCCCATGCCGCCGGTCGTCATCGGCGAGATCGCCCATCACCCACACGCCGGGATGCTTCATTTCGACGAGTGCGGAGACGCGTTCGGCGGTCCCGAGCCAGAGCACAGGCACGTCCGCGTGCGTTGGGACGGGGTTGCCGTCGAGCGCGACGATGCGAAAGAGGTGCCCCGGCAGGGCGAGGCTGCGGATCTCGGTCGCGCTCGCATTGAGCACATGGAGCAGCACGTGTTCGCCCGCCTTTACACGGACAGGCTCACCGTGCCCAAGCATCCGGCCATTGATGCCAAACAGCTCGTAACCAACCTCGAAGCCCTTGGTTTTCTCCTGCGCCTCCTCGTCGGCGGCCCTCCCGATCTGCCGCAGCGCCT
>DASQCY010000289.1:0-3158 GCA_035634495.1 Allostellaceae bacterium | reverse complement strand
GGGCCGAGCCGCGCCGAACCGCTCGGCAATAACTTGAGGCCGGTGGCAAAGGTCAGACCGATCGCGGCGGCGGCAATGCCATCGAGGACCGCATGAGCCGCCGGGCTCCATCCGATTCTCGTGTAGGCCGCGGCAAGCGCCAGCACGATCACCAACGGCCCAGACAACAACCCGACCACAGCCGCCGCCGCACCGGCACCGCCGCGCAACCGCTGTCCGACCTGAACGGTGAGATTGACCCCGCCTGAGCCCGGCGCGATCCGGCCGAGCGCCACGTCCGACAGGAACTCTGCGTCCGTCACCCAATGGCGGCGCTGGACGATTTGGTAGTAGAGCCATGCCGCCGTGTTGCCGCCGAAGCTCGTCACACCCAGCCAAAAGAACGCGGCAAAGATCGCCGGCAATCCGATCCGGTGGTGCTCGCGAACCTCGGCGTCGGGCTCGGCGGTCCCCCCGCCGAGCCGCGCCTCCTTTGACACCCGCAGACGCTAGAGCAGGTCGGCGACCGCCGAATGGTAGCGCCGGAGTGCGGCGAGATGATCGCCCATCGTATGGCCCGGGATGCGCTTGTGATGGCGGCGGCTGAACGTCGTCGTCAAGCAGAGATGCGAGGCGCCGACCTCCTTCCAGAAGCGGGTTTCCTTGGCCCAGTCGGCCTCTGCTCCGGTGCCCATCGACACCCACACCTCGATCCCGACCTTAGCGGGGTCGCGACCCGCCTGCTCGGTCAAGCGCCGCAGCTGGGCAAACACGTCGAGTGCCGTCTGGTCCGGCCCATAGGCGTTCGGCATCCAGCCGTCGCCCCACTTGGCGATGCGCGGCAAAGTACGTTCGTGATGCCCGCCGAACCACACCTCCACTTTACGCGAGGCGGGCAATGGGTTGATGCCGGCATCCTCGATCGTGTGCCATTTGCCCTTAAAGCTCACATGCGGGTTGGCCCACAACTTCTGCATGACCTGCACCTGCTCCTCCGAGCGGCGGCCGCGGTTGTGGAAATTCTCGTTGAGCCCGGTAAACTCGACCTCGTTCCAGCCGACCCCGACGCCGAGCCGGAACCGTCCGCCGCACAGCACGTCGAGCGAGGCCGCCTGTTTGGCGACGAGCACGGTCTGGCGCTGCGGCAGGATCAACACGCCGGTCGAGAAGCCGAGTTTCGTCGTGCACCCGGCGAGATAACCGAACAGCACGAACGGGTCGTGAAACAGCCCGGCCCCGGTGCGGCCGGGCTCGGGCGCACTGGCTTCGCTGGCGCCGAGCACATGGTCGGGCGCCTCGACAAAATCGTAGCCGATCGCTTCCGCGGCTTGGGCGTAGTCTCGGACGACGGTCGGCGCACCTCCGATGTCGCCCAACGGCAGTAATGTACCAAGTTGCATTGTTCAGCTCCTTTCCCTTGGGTTCGACCGAGCCTACACCCAACCGACCACGGCGATCATCGGGTCGCTGACGTCCTCGACCCATTCTGCCAGTCGGTGGGTCTCGATCCGCGCGAACCCGGCATCGCGGAGATAGCGCTCGACGAGGCGGGCGTGTCCCTCGTCATCGAGCGCCCGCCAAATGGCGACAGCTTTCGTCCAGAAGCACCGGTTGGAGAAGCTGACGACCAGCGGCGACCCGCGCCTCAGCAAACGTGCGACCTCGCGCAATACCGCCACCGGCTGCTGCAGGTATTGGATCGACACGCAAATCATCGCGGCGTCGAGGCTTGTGTCGCCGAGCGGAAGCTTCGTATCCCGGTTGAGGTTCTGAATGAACCAGCGGCTGAGCCTCGGGTTGGCAGCCAGTTCGGCCGCGTTCATGCCATGGCCGATCACTTCCTTGTAGTCGATCTCGGGCGGCAGATGGCTGACCCAGCTGCTCATCAGGTCGAGCAACACGCCACCCGCGGGCAATACCCTGCGGTAGAACCCGGTCAATGCCGCAATCGCTCCGTCGTCGATGTGACAGACGAGCCGCGACGGCTCATAGAAGAACTCGTCGTCTTCGGCGTCCAGCTTGGTGAAGGCGCCGCTCGGCAGCCCGTGCTCATCCTCCATCATTGGACGGCTTTCTCAAGGATCTGGTTTGGGCCGGAAAGCGAACGCTCGTCGCAAGCTCGGGAAGAACGGCTCGGCGCCGCAGTCGACGACACCATACAAGGGTGGACTAAATCGAATCAATTGCCCAATCGGGAGCTTCGGCCATCGGGAAAGCGCCGGGTCCGCCCAGTAACTGACCCGAGCAAGCTCCTCCCGGCGACGCCTTGCCCGACCATCTTTTTCGGAATCTTGAAATGTTACCATGGTAACATCATATATGAGCGATGGATATGTATCTGTGGCTACTACTAACTTACAAGGTGCCCCCCGAGCCGGCCGCGAAGCGGGTCGCTCTGTGGCGGCGTCTAAAGGGCATGGGTGCTGTCTATCTGCAAAATGGTGTGTGCCTACTGCCGAAAACCGATGACCACGTGCGACGCCTGAAGATGCTGGAAAACGACATCGCCGGAATGGACGGTGATGCGGTCATTCTGGAGGCGGTCGCGCTCGATCGTGGGCAGCAGGAAAAGGTCGTCGCCCGCTTCAAAGCCGATCGCGACGACGCCTATCGCGAGTTCATCGACAAATGTGACGACTTTGAAACTGAAATCGCCAAGGAGACCGTAGCGCAACACTTCACATACAACGAGCTTGAAGAGAACGATGTCGAGGTGAAGAAGCTGCAGGGCTGGCTCGAGAAAATAAAAAAATTGGATTTTTACGGCGGTGGGCTTGCCACGGAGGCCGCGGTGCGGCTCAAGGTCTGCGAAGGGCTGCTCGACGATTATGCGCGGCGGGTCTTCGACGCGCATGACGAGAACCGCTGAATAAGGGGAACATCATGACCTGGTCCATTGCGGCACCCGCGGTAACGGCCGCATTCCTGGCCTCGCTCGTCGAAGTGGTCGAGGCCTTTACGATCGTGCTCGCTGTCGCGACGTTGCGCGGCTGGCGCCCCGCTGCACTGGGTACCGCCGGCGGCCTCGCCGTACTGGCGGGGATCGTCCTGTTGCTGGGGCCGCTTCTCAACCGCATCCCGCTTCATTCACTGCAGCTCGCGATCGGGATCCTGTTGCTTCTCTTCGGTATGGGGTGGCTCCGGAAGGCATCGTTGCGGGCGGCCGGCATCATCCCGTT
>DASQCY010000288.1:0-2781 GCA_035634495.1 Allostellaceae bacterium | reverse complement strand
CGCGTCCGGTCGCTTTATTCCCCGCCTGCCTAATTTTTTGTGCGGGCTCGTCGGGCCAGGCTTTCAGCGCAAGCTGAGCCATCTCATCGATTCGCCCTTGTATCACGCAGCCGCCTCGCCTCGGTTCGGGCGGCAAAGCCGCGTCTCGCCCGAAATGGTCTCGCTTACGGCCGACCCGCGCGGGTCGTGATCAGACACGAACCGCGAATACGGAGCGCTCACCGATTTTTTCCTTTTCGCGGCTTAAACTGTCCCCGACCGATCAATTCGCAACTCAGGAAATGCTCGATGTCACTCGCCGCACCCGATCGCCGCGCCCTGTTACAGCTCGCACTCTGTTGGATTGTTTTCGGATCGGCTCCGGCCGCCGCCGTGGCCTCCGAGATGACGGCTCCGGTAGAACAGCTCCATACCGGTCTGATCGAGATCATGAAAGCCGGCAAGACCGCGCCATTCCGTCAGCGATACGACAAAATTGCGCCAGTGATCGGCCGGACCTTCGACCTCGACGTGATTGTCCGCCAGGTCGTTGGGCCACGCTGGGCCGCGCTACCGCCGGACCAACAGGCGGCCCTGGGGGACGCTTTCCGGCGTTATACCATTGCGTCCTATGTCTCCAACTTCGATGACTACTCGGGCGAGCGCTTCGAGGTCCTGCCCGGTGTTGCAGCCGTCGGCAATGATCGGGTCGTAAAGACCCAGATCGTGACAGCCTCGGGCCAAGCGCATGTGCTGGCTTATGTGATGCGACAAACCGGTGCCGGATGGCGCGTCGTCGACGTGCTGGCGGAAGGTTCGGTCAGCCGTGTCGCGGCCCAACGGTCCGAAATTCGGTCTGTGCTCTCTGACGGTGGCGGTTCGGGACTGCTCGTCAGCCTGCATCGGAAGACCGCAGAGCTGTCGGGCGGTATTTTGCAGTAGCATAGCCGGCGTAAACCGACTATTCCCTGCGCGCCGCCGATCTCCGGTGCGGGAATACCGTATTACCTGCGGCCCCAAACCCGCGGCTCGGGCCGAGCCGCTACCTATCGACCGCAATGCACTACCGCCACGGTCCGCGATGACGTTTCAGCGCTTGCTTGTCGGCTTGGTGGATCACTGTCGACGCAACGCTCTGCGAGTCGTTCTGGTTGGGGTATTTCTCGCCATTTTCGCCGGCTGGTACGCCGCCGGCCATCTCGGCATCAACACCGACACCGACCAGATGTTTGCGGCGAGCCTGCCCTGGCGTCAGCGCGCCGAGTTGTTCAAGGGCTATTTCCCGCAGTTTCGCGATCTGCTGGTCGCGGTCATCGATGCGAAGGAGCCGGAGGAAGCGGACGACACCGCTGCGGCGTTGGCCGAGAAGCTGGAGCAAGATAACGAGCATTTCCTGTCCGTCCGCCGGCCCGACGCCTTGCCCTTCCTGAGGCAGGAGGGGATGTTGTTCCTCGACACCCCTCAGCTGGAGTCGCTGCTCGACCGTACGATCGACGCCCAACCTTTCCTGGGCGAGCTCGCATTGGACCCGAGCGCGCGCGGGGTGTTCAAATCTCTTTCTCTACTCGGCACGGGAGTGGTTGAGGGGAAGGCCGATCTCGCCCCCTACCAGAAGGCCTTGACGGGGTTCCATCAGGCGATGGTTGATGTGATCGCTGGTCATCCGCATCCGTTGTCCTGGACCCGGCTGTTGGGCGGCGATGTTGCCGATCTCGCCGGCCCGTACAAATTCGTGCTCGTCCAGCCGAGACTCGATCTCGCCAGTATCGAGCCGGGCGGGGCCGCCACCCGAGCGATGCGCGAGGCTGCGGCTGGTCTCGAATTCATCAAATCCGGCGCCGCCCGCATGCGTATCACCGGCAGTGTCGCGTTGGCGGACGAGGAGTTCGCCTCGGTCGCGCAGGGAGCGATCGCAGGCCTGATCGGCAGCATCCTGCTGATCTCGCTGTGGTTGTTCCTAGCGGTTCATTCGTGGCGTCTGATTCTCCCGATCCTGCTGACTCTCGGATTGGGGCTAATGCTGACCTTGTTGTTCGCGGCCGCCGCGGTGGGGACCCTGAACCTGGTCTCGGTCGGGTTCGGCATCCTCTTTGTCGGCATCGCGGTCGACTTTGCGATTCAGTTCTGCGTGCGTTATCGCGAAAATCGTTACCGCCATCCCAATCCGGCCGCAGCGATGGCCGAGACCGGCCGACGCGTCGGCGGTCAGATCCTGGTGGCGGCGGCGGCCACCTCGGCGGGATTTCTCGCTTTCGTGCCGACCGACTTCCGCGGCGTCGCCGAGCTGGGGCTTATTGCCGGGGTCGGAATGCTGATCGCTTTTCTTTGCACCATGACGTTTCTGCCGGCCGCGATCAGTCTGTTTCGACCGCACGGCGAAAGCGCCGAAATCGGGTTTCGCTGGGCGGCGCCGCTGGACAAAATCGTGCGCCGGCGCCGCTGGCCACTATTGGCGCTGTTCGGGTTGCTCGCCACGACGGGCCTCGCCCTGCTGCCACAGCTGGGCTTCGATGCCGACCCGCTCCACACCAAGGACCCGAACACCGAAGCGATGCAGACCCTATACGACCTCGGGGATTCGCAGGTGACCAATCCTTTCACGATCGACATCCTTACCCCCGATGCCGCCGCTGCAGCGCAGTTGGGGGATCGGGTTCGGGGGTTGCCGCTCGTCTCGGAAGTGCTTTCGATCAACAGCTTTGTGCCGAAGGACCAGCAGTCGAAGTTGCCCCTGATCGAGGATGCCGCCACCCTTCTGGGCCCAACGCTGATGACGCGAGATCGGGTCCCGCCAGCGACCCC
>DASQCY010000287.1:0-4107 GCA_035634495.1 Allostellaceae bacterium | reverse complement strand
GGGATTTGGGTCACCGACTCGATCGGTCGCGGCCGGCCCACGCTCGATCCGCTCGTAGCACTCGGCGCGCTCAGCGTCGCCACTCAGCGGGTCGAGCTCGGGATACCGGTGCTGCAGGTGCCGCTGCGCCACCCGATCGAGCTCGCCCATCGCGTGCAGTCGGTTCAGGCATTGTCCGCAGGGCGTCTGCGCCTAGGCGTCGGCAGCGGCTCGACGCGCGCCGATTTCGATCTCCTGGGCGCCGATTACGACCAGCGCTTCCGCACCCTGATGCGTTCGCTCGAGATCATGCGTCGCGCCTGGAATGGCGAGCCGGTCAATGGCGGGATGCTGTCGCCGTGGCCCGGATGCGAGGGCGGACCGCCGGTGCTGCTCGGCGCCTGGCGCAACCCGCGCTGGATCGCCTATGCGGCAAAACAATGCGCCGGCTGGATCGCCTCCGGCCTCTACAGTAGCTGGGAAGATCTCGAGGCGGGGATGCGCCTCTATCGCGACGCCGGCGGCCAGAATGCCGTCCTCGCCAACGTGCTGGTCGATCTCAGCAACAAGCCGGAACCCGGAAGCCTCGCCGAGCGGGCGACGATCTCGCTGGTCTGCCCGCCGGACGAGGCGCGGGTGCGGCTGAAACGGATCGACCAGCTGGGCTTCGACGAGGTGCTCGTCGTCTCGCCCGGCGGCACGCTCGACGAGCTCGAGCGGGTGCGCGACTTCCTCTAGCGCCCGCTCAGAGCACCAGCTGAGTCTGGGTGACGAGTGCCACCAGCCGGCCCTCCGGGGTCGAGACGCGGGTCTGCCAGATCATGGTTCGCCGGCCGCGGTGGACCGGTGTCGCCTCGCCGATCACCCGTGTTCCGGCCGGCGCCGGTGCGACGAAGTTGGTCTTGCTTTCGATCGTCGTCGTCCCGGCACCCTGCGGCAGGTTGACGATCGTGCCGGTGGCGCCGAGGGTGTCGGCGAACGCCATGACGGCACCGCCGTGAAGCACCGCAGGGCGGGTACAGAGATCCTCGCGCACGGTCATCTCGGCGACGATCTTATCCGGCGAGGCGCTGACGAACTCGATGCCGAGCAGCTCGGCAAAGGGCAGCATCTGTCCTCTGATGCGGGTAAGCAAATCCATTTGCACGGCTCCCTTTGAGGCCATTGTCTGACCGCGATGCAAGTTCTCTACATCACGGCCGAGCTCTACCCCTGGGTCAAGTCGGGCGGGCTCGGCGATGTCGCCGCAGCGCTGCCGCCGGCGCTGATTGCAGGGGGTATCGATGTTCGCCTGCTGCTGCCCGGTTTCCGCGGTTTTCTCGACGCCTTCCCCGGCATCACCGACATTGCCCGGCTGACCACCCCGTTCGCCGCCGAGCGGGTTCGGGTGTGTCTCACCCGTCTGCCCGGTAGCGAGAGCCTCGCCTATCTCGTCGATCACCCGGCCTTCTATGATCGGCCAGGCAACCCCTATGCAGGCCCGGACAGCAGCGATTGGCCCGACAACCATCGCCGTTTTGGACTGTTTGGCTGGATCGCGGCGGAGCTCGCGCGCGGCGCTGATCCGGGCTGGCGCCCGGACATCCTGCACGGTCATGACTGGCACACCGGGCTCGCCCCGGCTTATCTCGCCGCCCGGCCGCCGGCAGCAGGGCACGTCCCCACGGTGTTCACGGTCCACAACCTCGCCTATCGGGGGCCCTTTCCCGGCACGATCTTCCCGGAACTGGCACTGCCACCCGAGTTTTTCTCGATTGACGGGGTCGAGTTTTTCGGCACGGTGTCGTTTATCAAGGCTGGGCTGTTCTACTCGGACCGCCTGACTACGGTGAGCCCGACTTACGCGCGCGAAATCCAGACCCCGGCTTTTGGCTGGGGCCTCGATGGGTTGTTGCGCGCCCGCAACAATGTCTTGACCGGAATCTTGAACGGCGTCGATCCGCGCTTCTGGGATCCCCGGCACGATAAGAATTTGCCGCAGACGTACTGCACCGAGGACGCTGCGGCGGGCAAGCGAGCGGCGAAGGCTGTCTTGCAGCGACGCCTCGGGCTCGAGCCGGGCGATGGTGGGCCGCTGCACGGCGCGGTGAGCCGCCTCACCCCGCAAAAGGGCCTCGACCTCGTCCTCGCGGGCTTACCCGACCTCGTCACCGGCGGCGGGCAGCTCGCCCTGCTCGGCTCGGGAGACGACGATCTCGAGCAGGCCTTCCGCGCCGCGGCCGAACAGTATCGAGGGCGGGTCGGGGTGGCGATCGGCTACGATGAAAGCTTGGCACATCTGATCATCGGCGGCTCGGACGTGATCCTCGTCCCCTCGCGCTTCGAGCCTTGCGGCTTGACCCAGCTTTACGCGTTGCGTTACGGCGCCTTGCCGCTGGTGCGTCGGATCGGCGGCCTTGCCGACACGGTCGTCGACGCGACCGCCACGAGCTTGGCCGAAGGTGTGGCCACCGGCTTTGCCTTTGACGACGACAGCCCCTCCGCCCTGATGTCGGCGATCGGGCGCGCCACCGAGTTGTTCCGCGAGCGAGAGATCTGGCAGCGCATGATGCGGCGGGCGATGACGCGCGACTTCAGCTGGGCGGCGGCGGCACGCCTGTACGCTGGCGTTTACCGGACGCTGCGGCCGGACCTTATGCGTTAGAGCGGACCTCTAGGCGCCGAGGATCGTTCCCGCCGCGATGCCGGCTTCAGTCGCTGCGATCTTGGGACCGTCGTCGAGGCGTATCCGCGAGACTTCGACGAAGCCGCCTTGCGCGAGGATGCGCATCCCCTCGTTGCCGATCGAGACGACCTCGCCGAGCTTGCGCCCGCGCACCATACCGAAAGTCCCGGCGATGATCTTGCGCGCATCGAACAGATAGAGTTTCCGCTCGCCGTAACTCGTCCAAGCGCCGGGCGCCGGGTTGCAACCGCGGATCAGGTCGTAGACAAAATCGACATGGTTCGCCCAGTTGATCGATGATTCGGCCTCGCGTACCCACCCCTCATACGTCGCACGACTTTCGTCTTGGGTGCTTTCGGTCGCTCGGCCTGAGACGACGAGATCGGCGGCCTCGAGCAGCGCCGAGACCCCAAGCGGGAAAATCTTGTCGAAGTAGAGCGATCCGGCGGTGTCGTCAGGACCGATCACCACGCGCTTTTGCAGGATAACGGGCCCTTCGTCGAGCCCGGGGATCGGGCGAAAAATCGACAGTCCGGTCTCGGTCCGCCCGCGGATGATCGCCCACGGAATCGAGGAGGCGCCGCGATGAAGCGGCAGCAGTGAGGGATGGAATTGGATCATGCCGTGCTTCGGGATCGCGCAGAATTCAGGCGGGGCGAAGAGCAGAACATAAGCCATTACCCCGAGATCGGCCTTGAGGTCGGCGAGTGCGCGCTGGGCCTCCTTGCTCGAATATTTGGCAAACCGGTGGACAGCCAGGCCCCGTTCCTGAGCCGCTGCGACGAGTGGGTCCGGTCTGGCCCCCGACCGTTCCGGCGCCGCGAAAACGGCCGCGATCTCGTCCCCACGTGCGATGAACGCCTCGAGCACGGCTTTGCCAAAGGCCTGTTGACCGACGATGACGATGCGCATTTCTCGCCCTCCGAGAATGTCCCTCGATTAGTGTTGTGCCGTTCGCGAGCGGCGACACCGGCCTCACACCGCCACAGTTTCATGTCGACGCGCCCTGGAGCAAGTCCGTCGCGCTAGCTCCGTCGGCTTGGCGCGCCGGTATTCCCCTCGGCAATAGCAAAGTCACCGCGGTTCCCCGCCCAACGTCACTGCAGATCGACGCCGATCCGCCCGATTGGCGTGCAAAGCCGTATACCATGCTGAGCCCGAGGCCGGTGCCTTTACCCGCCTCCTTGGTCGTGAAGAACGGCTCGAACGCGCGCGCCATCACCTCGGGGGGCATCCCGTGCCCGTTATCGGAGATTTCCAGACCGACAAAATCGCCGACTTTCTCCGGTTGCTCCGGCGCTCCTTCGGGCGGCACTGCCCGATTGAAGGTGCGGATCCTCAGCTCGCCGCCGCCCGGCATGGCATCGCGGGCATTGATCGCGAGGTTAATGACGGCGAGCTCGAGCTGGGTCACATCGGCATCAACCGGCCACAGATCGGGGGCGAGATCGGTGTGGATCGCG
>DASQCY010000286.1:0-7296 GCA_035634495.1 Allostellaceae bacterium | reverse complement strand
CTCTATTCAGGGACCGTCAACCTCGTGATCGCCGGCGGAACGGCGCTCGTCGTCTTTTCCGGGGCGCGGGCCGTAATCTCCGGCACATTGTCGATCGGGCAGCTGATCGTATTTATCTCCTACCTCGCCCAGCTTTATGCGCCGATCAACCAGATTACTCAGAGTTGGGGGCTGATCGCGGGTGCCCGGGTGGGGGCTCGCAGGATTTTCGAGATTCTCAACACCGAGCCGGATCTCGAGGACGGCGCGCGAAACTTCCCTCCGAGCGGGGCTTGCGGGGAAGTCGCCTGGTCCGGCGTCAGCTTCTGCTATCGTCCCGACACCCCAATCCTGACAGGCGTAGACCTGAAAGTACCGGCCGGGACCAAGATCGCTGTTGTCGGCCCGACTGGAGCGGGTAAATCGACGCTCCTTGGTCTGTTGCCTCGCTTCTACGACCCATCAGCAGGCTCCGTCGCGATCGACGGCGTCGATGTCCGCGAATACACACTGAGATCGCTGCGTAACCAGATCGCGATGGTCCTTCAGCCGCCGCTGATTTTTCCGCTTTCGGTGCGCGACAACATTGCCTACGGCCGCCCGGGTGCCGACGACGCAGCGATCGAACAAGTGGCTCGACTGGCGCGGATCGACGATCTGATTGCTTCTCTTCCAGCGGGTTACGACACGCTTCTCGGTGAATCCGGCGCGTCTCTATCGGAGGGAGAAAAGCAGCGGATCACGATCGCCCGCGCCCTTCTGCGTAATGCTCCGATCCTGATCCTCGACGAGCCCACTTCCGCGCTCGATGTGACGACCGAGGCCCTCGTGATGGCCGGGATCGAGGGGCTGATGGCAGGGCGCACCACCTTTATAATCGCCCACCGTTTGTCGACGGTGCGGCGCTGCGACCGGATCGTCGTACTGCGCGGGGGTCTCATCGTCGAGCAGGGAACTCTACCGGAATTGCTGCGTCGCGATGGGTTCTTCGCGGAATACTATCGCACTCAGTTCGCCCCGCAAGCGGCGCACGCAGAGCAGATTAGGGTTGAGGTCTAATTTCAACCCGAAGTTTCAGCAGGACAAGCGACAGCGAAGCCAAACCATGTCAGAGAGCCTGCGAAATGGTGGCCAATACGGGGTCTGCCCCCCCTATCGCTCACTCAATCCCCGTATGGGATGATCCGCCGGATCCTGCTTGCGCAATTGCAGATCGACTACCCTTCTCTTGAGTTTTGCCTTCCAAGAGATCTGTCTTTTCGGCCGACGCTGGATAATCTTAATTCGGAATTGATTGTTGTCAGCCTGCGACCCGGTGCAGGCCCGGTTCCCGGACATCGACGGTGCGGCCACACGTGGGGGCGAAGATGGTCGCCGAAACATCGAACCGGGGAAGGAGGTTCTTCCCTGTCGTACGCATCCAGTTTCGGAAAGCGACTTGATCATAGCAAATCGCGCTGTCACCGGCTGTTCAGGCTCCCGCTCTGGCAGCGGCAGGATGACGTCGTGAACCTGCGGGATAGGCTTGCCGTCACCGCCCGTGATCTGGCGGTCGCGGAGAATCGGCTACTGGCAATAGCCGATGAAGCGGACATTCTCCGCGGCCAACTCGAATCTACTGAGACGAGACTCCGCGGGCTCAAGCAGCAGCTGTCGGAGCGCGAGACGCCGCAGCCATCGGAGCTGGCTGCCAAAGTTAGACCGGTCGAACCGGTGCTGTTCGAACCCGCTCCGTCCGAGGCTAATCTTGCGCATCCCGGAGTGAGCATGCCGAATATTTTCGCGGAGGCGAAGCGTCGCGCCGAGGGTATTGATGAACCCGCTCGTCCGCGCTTCGGCCGGGGTCAATATAGCGAGCCTGTTTTCGCAATTCGGCGTGAACCACGCCGAAGGCGGTCCCTTCGTCCCATCACCAAGAGCGGATCAGCCCGCCGGCGGCATCGTCGCAGACAGGGCCCGCCCCATTCGCGGCTCGGCGTAGGCCCAAGCCGGAAGCCGGTTAGGTCCGCGCCGCGATCCGTTTACGGGAGGAACGGGACGCTGGCATACCATACCGGGCGAGACCCCGCCGCGGCCTCTATGTCGCCGGTTTTATGCCAAGGCGGCCAGGGATCGTGACTTATACCGGCTATCGGGGTGCTTACGGCAAGGTCGTCGAGATCGAGCACGGCAACGAAATTGCCAACCTCTGCAGCCACATGCATCGTTACACCGTCTCGGTGGGCCAAAGGGTCGAGGCGCGTACGCAGATGGGCCTTCTCGGGAGCACTGGCCGCGCCTCGGGTTCCTACGTGCACTACGAGGTCATTGTGAACGGTCAACCGCAGGATCCCGAGAAGTTCATGGAGATCACGCATCTCGTTCCGATAGCAGAAAAGTAGCGCTCATGGACGCTCCGTATGCGGCCGGAGGCTTAACGGGCTAGGTCGCTGACCAGCGAAAAGGCAGAATTGCGTCCTACCTGACCGCGATAGATCTGTAGGTTTTCGAGCACCCGCTGAACGTAGTTTCGCGTTTCGCTGATCGGGATATTTTCGATCCAGTCGACCATGTCGACTTTACCGCCGCGCGGATCGCCGTAATCGCGCAGCCACTGCCGAACTCGGCCGGGGCCGGCGTTATAGCCTGCGATCGCGAGTGCGTAGGAGCCTCCGAAATCATCGATCAACGTCTCTAGATAAGCCCGCCCGAGAAGCACATTGTAGGTGCCATCCTCGGCCAGCCGCTCGGCGGAGAAGGGCAGCTGCAGTTTGTTGGCGATGTCGCTCGCCGTTGCTGGCATCAGCTGCATCAGTCCGCGCGCACCTGCCCGACTCAGCGCTTCGCGGTCGAACGCACTTTCCTGACGCGTAATCGCGAACAGCAGGGCATGTTCCACAGTTCCGCCGCTCGGTACCGCGGTGACCGGATAGCCATGAATCATCAGCGGCGTCCCGGCCTCGATGGCGCGTTTGGCCACCGCGATCGCGAGATCGATCCGTCCATTGGTCTCGGCCAGGGCCGCCAACATCGCGAACTGCGTCGGGGTGGTGGCGTTGTCAGCCATGTTTAGCAGGAAAGCCTTGCTCTGATCTCGATAGCCAAGTTCGAGAAAAATTTGCGTCGCCCGGACTACCTCGTTCTGGTTGAAGCGGGCGAGTTCTGCGGGATCTGGTACCGGCTCGGGGACCGGGTGCGGCGGCGCATCGTGGCCAAGCTGGTGAGCTGCGAGCTGCCCATAAAAGGTGACCATATGATCGGCCGCTGCCGCGTACCATTTCGCGGCGAGCGCCGATTTGGCTTGAGCTTCCGCGGCCCGCCCGCCCCAATATCCGGCCCGGGCCTTCGCGTAGGGAGTGCCGACGCGGGTCAGGATACGCGCGAAGTGATCGAAAGCGATCACCGGATTTTTCATATAACGTAGCGCGATGTAACCCAGCAGAAACTCTGCCTCGGAATAAGCGTTGCCCTCTATCAAACCGTGTTGTTCAACGAGGCGATAAGCGAGAGCGGCGTTCCCGGTCGCCAAAACCCGGCGGGCGATGGTCTGCCTCTCGGCCCACCACGCCGCGGGACGGACCAGGTCCCCGGGCTCGGACAGCAGGATCTGCACCGCCGCATTGAGCATGTCCTTCTTGGTGCGCCAACGCAGCTCCTCGTAAATGAGCCCGGGATCACCGCGCAGCTTGGCGGGGACGCGAGCAGCAACGATCTCGGCGTTAGATGCCTGCGCGGCGAGCGCCAGACGCGCTTCGCCCAAGCCGCGCCAATCCGTCGGCACCAGCGGGAGCATGCGGCGCGCTGCGTCGTACTGCGCGTCCCACAAAAGCCGGTCGAGCCGCCTTTCATTATCTTCTGCCCGGATCACCGGCGAATGTCGGGCGAGGAAATTTTTTTCATCGATCGGGCCGAAGTCACCATCGATCCAAGCCGCTCGCAGCTCCGCAATGCCGTTTTCCAAATTGCCCGAGTTCACCAGGATCTCGGCGCTGTGAACTTTGCCTACCGCGCTAACCGGGGGGAATCGCTTAAACCAGTCGGCAGCCACGGCGTCCGATTCTCCTGCCAGGGCTTCCTCGGCGTGTTTGCGCAGCGCCTTTTGTCGTGGCCAGTCAGGGTTCCTCTCGATGAATTCTGCAATGTTGGGAAACCGTCCGGGTGCGCCGGGACGGGAATAATCCATCCAATGCAGGATCTTAAGAGGCAGCGGATCACTTATCAGGGCCAGTTCGGCATAGGCTCGGTTCCAGTCGCTGCCCTGTGCCGCGGTGAGCATCGCGCGCGTCGCCTGGAGATCCGCTTCGGACAAGGTCTGCGCGGGTGCCGTCGTAAGGTTGATCGTGAAAATGGCCAGCGGCAGCAATAACAGTATGCGGAAAACCGGGAGCAAGACCGGCCGCTCCTGTGCAGGGTCAAAGATGAGGCCAAAATTTTTTACGGCTTTTCGGCAGCCCGGGCAAGTCTGCCGACCACCTCGCTCGCCGCCCACCCCCCGACCGCAGCTGCGCTGTTGAAGCCCTTTCCTTCGAGGACTATCGTTGATCGATTATACCACAATCCCGGAGGAAACCATGTTTAGGGGATCGCTCGTCGCGCTGATCACACCCTTCCGCAACGGAGAGCTCGAAGAAACCGCCTTTCAGGAGCTGGTGGCCTGGCAGATAGCGCAAGGGACGCACGGTTTTGTTCCGTGTGGCACAACCGGCGAGTCGCCGGCGCTACACGACGACGAGGCGCGCCGCATCATCAAGCTCTGTGTGGAGGTGGCCAGGGGTCGCGCCCCGGTAATTGCGGGGACCGGCACCAACTCCACGGACCATACGATCGTGTTGACTCGGCAGGCAAAGGAAGCCGGCGCCGACGCCGCGCTGATCGTATGCCCCTATTACAACAAGCCGACGCAAGAAGGCTTGTTTTATCATTTCAAGGCCGTTCACGATGCAGTCGACCTGCCGATCATCATCTACAATATCCCAGGTCGCTCGGCCGTCGACATGACCAACGCAACGATGGCGCGGCTCGCCAAGCTGCCGAACATCATCGGTGTCAAGGATGCCACGAACGATCTCGCGCGGCCCTTGCGGATGCGCGACGAAATCGGCACGGAGTTCTGCCTGCTGTCGGGCGAGGACGCTACCGCCGTCGCCTATCTCGCCCAAGGGGGCGATGGCTGCATTTCGGTGACGGCGAATGTGGCGCCACGACTGTGTTCGGAAATGCACGAGGCGTGGCAGCGGGGTGACATCAAAACAGTGCGGGATATAAACGAGCGGCTGATCCCGCTGCACGATGCGTTGTTTGCCGAAACCAGCCCGTCACCGGTAAAGTACGGAGCCTCGCTGCTTGGACGCTGCACCGCCGAGGTGCGCCAGCCGCTTTGGGCAATCATGCCTGAGACACAGCAAAAGGTGCAGCAAGCGATGCGTGGCGCCGGCCTACTCAACTGATGAGGGCGGCGGACCGCTACGTTGCGCAGAACCGCCGCGCGCGCCACGATTACTGGATCGAGGATACGATCGAGGCGGGGGTCGTCCTGCAAGGCACTGAGGTCAAAGTGCTGCGCCAGGGGCAGGGAAGCATCACCGAGGCCTATGCCGATCAGAGCGGAGGCGAACTGTTTCTCGTCAACGCCAATATACCTGAATATGCCGCCTCGGCCCACTTCAATCACCAGCCGCGGCGCCCGCGCAAGCTGTTACTCCATCGCAAGCAGATGAACCGATTGTTGGGCGCCATCCAGCGCGATGGGATGACGGTGATCCCGTTATCCATCTATTTCAACGAACGCGGCCGGGCGAAAGTCGAACTCGGCCTCGCCCGGGGGAAACGGAAGGCCGATAAGCGGCAAGCCGAGAAACAGCGTGATTGGCAGCGCAGCCGGGCCCGCATCCTGCGCGGGTCCAACTGCTGAGATCCCGTCTCCCACCGCTATGTAGGTCTGTCCGTCCCTCGTGTCGCGGAGATGCGGCTGACCTGATCGAGCCGGCGCGCGAGGGAAATGAACACAGATTCGAACATCGCGACAGTCAGCTTGCCGGTGTTGGTATTGAGCCTGGAGCAGTGATAGCTGTCGGCCAGCAGCGTGCCGTCCGGCAGCAGGTATAGCGCACCATGCGCGAAGGGGAAGCGCCTGCGACGCACGCCTAGCGCTTCGAGTACGGCCTGGTGAGCGATAGTGCCGAGCGCGAGGATCGCGCAGAGCTGAGGCATGCCGGTGATCTCGGCAGCGAGAAAGCGCCGGCAAGTCGCAATTTCGTTGGGCTCGGGCTTGTTTTGCGGGGGCACGCAACGGACCGCATTGGTGATACGCGCCTGGCGCAGCACGACGCCGTCATCCGGACGAGCGTCGTAAATGCCCTCCGCGAAGCCAAATTTTCGCAGCGTCTGGTAAAGTAGCCCGCCGGCGTAGTCGCCGGTGAACGGCCTTCCCGTGCGGTTTGCCCCTTTGAGGCCCGGCGCAAGGCCGACGATCAACAGTTCCGCAGCGTCATCGCCAAAAGATGGGACCGGCGCATTAAACCATTCCGAATGAGCCGCTCGCTGGACCTCACGGAAGGCGACGAGGCGCGGACAGAGCGGGCAATCGCGCGACGGCACGGCCGCCAATGCTGAGACCGTCACGCCTCGTCGACCGGTTCGCCTCGTGCACGATGGGGCTCGTCGCGGGAATGATTGCGCATAATACTAGGCGCGAGCTCCTGGAGCTCGATGAAATTGTCAGCCTGGCGACGAAGGTCGTCTGAAACCATTGGGGGCGATGAACGGATAGTCGACACAACCGAGACGCGAACTCCCTTGCGCTGAACCGCCTCGACAAGCCGCCGGAAATCGCCGTCCCCGGAGAATAGGATTGCATGATCGATGTAGTGAGCCATCTCGAGCATGTCGATCGCCAGCTCGATATCCATGTTACCCTTGATCCGCCGCCGCCCCATCGCGTCGGTGAATTCCTTCGTCGGCTTTGTTACCATCGTGTAGCCGTTGTAATCGAGCCAATCGACGAGCGGGCGGATCGGCGAGTACTCCTGGTCTTCCAGCAGAGCCGTATAATAGAATGCCCGGATCAACCGACCCTTAGCGCTGAACAGATCGAGTAAGCGTTTGTAGTCTATATCGAATGCTAGGCCGCGCGCCGCTGAATAGAGGTTGGCTCCATCGATGAATATGGCGAGCCGCTCTTCCGGATAGAAAATCATATGGCAAAAATGTCCCGTCGGATTCGATAATGTAACCTAAATGTCTTACAGCGCGCATCCCGGGTCAAGCAGAGCGAAGCGCATGAGAGACAAATTGATTCTGATGGGCCTCGGCGGTAATCTGGCCAGCCCGCGGTTTGGT
>DASQCY010000285.1:0-1681 GCA_035634495.1 Allostellaceae bacterium | reverse complement strand
CGTCTCAATCGTCGGGGCCAGACGCTCGATCCGGGTGGCATCGGTAACGACGCTATTCTTGACCGGAACGTTCAGATCGGCGCGCAGCAGGACGCGCTTGCCGCGGACATCGATGTCGTCGAGGGTTTGGAATCTCGCCATCGGGGTTCACTCCTTATACTCTCCGGAGAGGTGCGCCGTTGATCTCGATCAATGCTGATTGCCAGTGATCGAGATCGATTCCGACCAGCCTAGGAGACCCGATGATAAAGACCATACTCGTTCCGGCGACCGGCAGCGACAGGGATAGCGCGGTATTCGCGTCGGCTCTGACCGTCGCCCGTGCCTTCGCTGCTCATCTCGAGTTCCTCCATGTGCGCCCGGACGCAGCGGCAACGGCGGTCGCCATGGCCTCGGACGGCGGCGGCGCCACGATGGTCGGCGGTCTGATTAATCGACTCGAAGAGGAGGCAAGCGAACGCGAGGGAAAGGCGAAACAGTTGTTCCAGAGCTTTTGCGAGCGCGAGGAGTTGGCGGTCCAGGATGCCCCGCCCGGTTCACAGGCTCCATCGGCTCAGTGGCTTCGGGAAATCGGCGCCGAACCCTACTGGGTCGCGGAATATGGACGTACCGCCGACCTGTTGGTCATCGGGCGCCCGGGAGAGGACGAGGGTGTATCGTTGGACACCATCGAAGGGGCGCTGATCGACAGCGGCCGCCCGCTCCTGATACCGCCCGCGGCGCCCCTAACCGTTCTGCCAGAAACCATCGCCATCGCCTGGAAGGCAACGCCACAAGCCGCGCGCGCGCTCACGGCAGCCTCGCCCTTCCTGTCGACGGCGAAGCAAGTTGTCGTTCTGACCGTCGCCGAGGATCGGCGCGCTCCCGAAGAAGAGGCGGATCGTCTGATGGCCGGTTTGCGCCGGCATGGCGTTCCGGTCTCGGTTCGTCATCTGCGGCCGGAGGCGCAAAGCGCTGCGGACACCTTGCTGTCCGCCGCCGTCGAGCACGCGGCACTGCTCGTGATGGGCGGCTACGGCCACAGCCGTTTGCGCGAATGGATCTTCGGCGGCTTTACCCTGCGCGTGCTCCGGGGCGCCGAGGTGCCGGTGCTGATGGCGCATTGATCGTCGTCGGGTCGCGAATGCCTTGTGAGGCGATCGGCACTTGCCTCGGCCGGTCCCGCGTTGTCGGCGAGGCCGATCTGGAGCGCGAGCTCGCGATCGTCAAAAGCGCCGCCGCCGAGAGCTGCGCGGGCGCGTTCGGCCCGAGCTCGATGATGTGGTATATCGACAAGGAAGCGGCGATATTTCTTGGGGCGGGCCGCGCGTTGCTGCTCCAGCTTGCCCACCCGTGGATCGCCACTGCCATCGCCGAGCACTCGCGGACATTGGCCGACCCGATCGGCCGGTTTCACCGTACCTTCAACGCCATGTTCACGATGGTGTTCGGCACGACAGAGCAAGCGTTGTCCGCTGCCCGGCGGCTGCAGCAGCGCCACCGCCGCGTCGGCGGGACGTTGTCGGAGGCAGCCGGGCCCTTTGCCGCGGGCTCCCGATACGAGGCCAACGATATCGCGGCGCTGCGCTGGGTTCACGCCACATTGATCGACACCGCGCTCGTCGCTTACCAGCTTGTATGCCCGCCGCTCTCCGCCGAAGAACGGGAGCGTTACTGGACCGAAGCCCGGCTGTTTGCCTCG
>DASQCY010000284.1:0-21607 GCA_035634495.1 Allostellaceae bacterium | reverse complement strand
GGTGGCGGGCAAGGTGATCGTTGCCGATATCGATGCGCAGAAGCGTGGGCAAGCCCGCCAGATGGGGGCCGTCGCGACCATCGATAACGCCGCACCAGACGCGGTCAAACAGGTGATGGAGGCGACCGGCGGCGGCGCCGCGGCGGCGATCGACTTCGTCGGCTCACCCAAGACAATGGAGTTCGGCGTCAACGTGCTGCGCAAAGGCGGCAAGCTCGTCATGGTCGGGCTCTACGGCGGGACGCATCCGATCTCGACCGTGCTCTTCCCATTCAAGATGATGACCCTCGAAGGCTCCTATGTCGGCACGCTCGAAGACCTTCGGGAACTCCTTGCCCTCGTCCAGGCCGGCAAGGTCCCGCCAATACCGATCGAGACACGGCCTGCCGACCAGGCGAGCGCGGCACTGAGCGACCTGAAGAGCGGAGGGAAGGTGCGGGGGCGGGTGGTGCTCCACCACCGCTAGCTAGGCTTAGGCTTCGAGGTACAAAGGCCGGGAACAGCCATGCATTGGCTGTGGGTCATCATCATCGGGTTTCTGGCGGGCGCGATCGCCAAGTGGTTCGTGCCCGGACCGCACGGATTCATCGTGACGACCCTGCTCGGTATCGTCGGCGCGATCGTCGCCACTTGGCTCGGACAACACATAGGCTGGTACAGGCCGGGTCAAGGTGCCGGATTTATCGGCGCCATTGTCGGTGCCGTGATCATTTTGGCGGTTTACAGGGCCTTCTTCGGCGGGCCGACCTGACAGCCCCAGGTCACGCCGGGACCGGCCGGCAGTCCTCTGCTTCTGCGGACCAGGCTTCGGACATATGGCGCGCGCGCAACAGGTTGTCCGGCGTCACGACCTCTTGCGTCGCTCCCCAGGCGACGCATTCCCGGGCCATCAGCAAGGTGTCCGGGAAATGCGTCCGGACCTGATCGAGGTCGTGAAGCACGGCGGCGACCGTCCGGCGTTCGCGGTGCCAGCTCTCGACCAAGAGAAGGAGATCCTCGCTGGTCCGCCAATCGACCAAGGCGAACGGCTCATCGAGCAAGATCAGCTCGGCATCCTGAACGATCAGGCGGGCAAAGAGGACGCGCTGGAACTGGCCGGCTGAAAGCGTCTCGATCGGCCGACGCTCGAACCCGTCGAGACCGACGGCGGCGAGCGCCTTGCGCGCCGCCTCGCGCATCGCCTCGGTCGCTGCTCCCGCCCAGCCGATCTGCCGCCAATGCCCGAGTAGCACGGTATCGATGACGGAAATCGGAAACCGTCTTTCTATCTCAGCATGCTGCGGCAGATAGGCGATACCCCCGCGGCGGAGATCGGCCCGTTCGATCACGCCTTCCGCGGGCCGCATCTGTCCGACGATCCCTTTCAAGAGAGTGCTCTTTCCGGCTCCGTTGGGGCCGACAATCGCGGTCAGCGAGCCGCGCGCCAATGCCCCGCTCAAGTGATGGACCGCGGGATGACGTTCATAAGTCAGGGTGAGATCACGCAGGACCACGGCGGTCTCCGCGAGGACGCTCATGACAATGCCCACCAGATCGCGAGCCAGAGCAAGCCCGCGGCGATCGCGGCCCAGGCCAGCCGCTCGGCGATGCTCTGCTCGAGCAGGCCGCGGTGGAGAGAAATGCGGAGAGAACGAAAGCCCGGCCGCGCGATCACGCTTGCCGCCGCCCGGTCCGGCAAGCGGGACATAGTCCGCGGGCTTCGATCACCTGCCGCTCGATGGCAAAACCCCGCCTTTCGCCGAGCCGGCGCAAGCTTGCCACGATCTCGTCGTCCTGGATCTCTTCGGTTGCACCGCAGTCTTCACAGATTACGAATTGGCTCTGATGCGAGTGCTCGGCATCGCCGCAGGCGACAAACGCATTGGAGGTTTCGACCCTATGGATCAGCTTGTGGGCGAGCAGAAAGTCGAGCGCACGGTAGACGGTGGACGGACCAAGCCTGCCACGCTCTTGCTCGAGTTCCGCGAGTAGAGCGTAGGCTTTTGGAGGCTGCTCGGCTTGCAGGATCAGCTCGAGAACCCGCCCGCGCATCGGTGTCAGCCGCGCGCCGCGGAGCGTGCAGATCCGCTGCGCGCGTGCCAGGGCAATTTCGACTTGCTGGGGCGTCACACGCAACTTGGCGCTAGGCGAAAAAACTACTGTCGAGACGTTATAGCGTAACCAATTTGTGTCGGCCACGTTTTCGAGAAGCCTGGGTGGTAATCGTCACACCGGCGAAGGACCCGTGCCTATTTCAGATATAGGTCCCGGCTTTCGCCGGGAAAACAACAACGCTAGTCTGCGGCAGCGACGCGGCGGCGCGGTTTGGTGCGGCCGTTGACGAAACGGTCGAGGAGGCGCACCACGACCCGCGGGCTGACAAAATGCGAAACGTCGCCGCCGAGGGCACCGATTTCTTTGACGAAACGCGACGAGATGAATTGGTAGCGGTCCGAGGCCATCAGAAACACCGTCTCGATCTCGGGGTTGAGCCGGGCATTCATGCCGGCCATCTGGAACTCATATTCGAAATCGGAAACCGCGCGCAGCCCCCGGATGACCATGGTCGCGCCAACCGATTGGGCGAAATTCACCAACAGGCTGTCGAAGGCGCGCACCTCGATTCGCTCTGCGTCGCCCTTTTCGAGATGGGCGACCTCGTCGCGGACGATATCGACCCGCTCGTCGGTGGCGAATAGCGGCCCCTTCCCGTCGTTGCGGGCGACCCCGATGACCAGCCGATCGACGATTTTGATCGCCCGCCGGATGATGTCGGTGTGTCCATGGGTAATCGGATCGAAGGTGCCGGGATAGATCCCGATCCGCGGCTGGGTCATGTGTCGCCCTCGCTGGCTTGTTGGTTTTCTGCGGAATCGTCTGATCCGTTTGCCTCTCCATTCTCCTCCGAGACTTCCGGAAGCCGAGCGACCGACACCACCCGCTCGCCGTCGCTGACTTTGAAGATAACCACCCCTTGGCTCCGGCGGCGAGCGATGCGGATGTCGTCGACCGGGCAGCGGATCACCATCCCGCCATCGGTCACCAGCATCACCTGATCGTTGTGCCCAACCGGGAAGACGGCGACGATCGCGTCACGCCGCCGGCTCAGATCCATGTTGTCGATGCCTTGTCCGCCACGCCCGGTGATGCGGTAGTCGTAAGCCGAGCTCCTGACCCCGAAGCCCTTCTCGGTCACGCTCAGCACAAATTCTTCGCGCTGAGCGAGATCGGCATAGGTTTCCTCCGAAATCGAGCCTTCGTCGCCGGCAGGTTCGCCATCGGCCTCCTCGGGTTCGAACGGCACCTCGGCAGCGGTCTCGCTCTCCTCATCCGTTTGTCGCCGCCTCCTTGCTGCGAGGCTCAGATAGGCATTGCGCTCATCGGGGGCGATCTCTTCGTGGCGCAGGATCGACAGCGATATGACCTCATCGCTGTTTAGCAGGCGAATACCACGGACACCGACCGACGAACGGCCGGCGAAGACGCGCACATCGCTGACCGGGAAGCGGATTGATTTGCCATTGCGGGTGGCGAGCAGCACGTCGTTGGCATCGGTGCAGGTCGCGACCGCAATCAGCCGGTCATCGGCGTCCTCGCCCTCGAATTTCATCGCGATCTTGCCGTTCGCCATGACGTTTCCGAAGTCGGAGAGCGCGTTCCGTCTGACGTAGCCGTTGGCCGTAGCAAACACGACGGCGAGATCACCCCAGCTCTCCTCGTCTTCCGGCAACGGCATTACCGTCGATATCGTTTCCCCGGATGCCAGACTGGTCAGCAGATTGATCATCGGCCGGCCTCGCGATTGTGGGGTGCCGGCCGGGAGGCGGTGGACCTTGAGCTTGTAGACCCGCCCCGAGGAAGTAAAGAACAGCACCGGCGCGTGCGTCGAGGCGACAAACACCTGGTTGAGGAAATCCTCCTCGCGGATCGCCATGCCGGCGCGCCCACGGCCGCCGCGCCGCTGGGCGCGATAGGTCGACAGCGGCACGCGCTTGATATAGCCCGCATGGCTCACCGTCACGACCATCGCCTCGCGCTGAATGAGCGCTTCGATATCGGCTTCGAACTCGACATCCTCGATCGCGGTCCGCCGCGGCGTCGCAAACCGCTCCTTGATCGCCAACAACTCGGTGCGCAGTACCTCGATCAGACGGGCGCGCGAACGCAGAATCTCAAGATAACCCGCGATTTCGCTGATCAGACCGCGCACTTCTTCGGCGATCTTGTTGCGCTCGAGCCCGGTCAGGCGCTGCAGCCGCAAATCGAGGATCGCGCGCGCCTGCTCGTCTGACAGACGGTAAGTACCGTCCTCTGCAACGTCGCGGCCGGGCTCGCCGACCAGCGCCACCAGCGGTGCGACATCGGCAGAGGGCCAAGCGCGACCGACGAGACCCGCCCGCGCAGTCGCCGGATCGGGCGCATTGCGGATCAGCGCAATGATCTCGTCGAGATTGGCGACGGCGATCAACAGCCCGAGCAGGATGTGCGCGCGCTCCCGTGCCTTGGCGAGGAGGTGGCTGGTTCGCCGGGTGATCACCTCCTCACGAAAAGCGACAAAGGCGGCGATGACGTCGCGCAAGGTCAACAGCTCTGGCCGACCGCCATTCAGCGCCAGCATGTTGACGCCAAAGCTCGTCTGCAGCGCGGTGTGCCGGTACAGCTGATTGAGCACGATGTCCGGCTCGGCGTCACGCTTCAGTTCGATGACGACGCGCACGCCTTCGCGATCGCTCTCGTCGCGCAGATCCGATATGCCCTCGATCAGCTTCTCGCGGACCGTCTCCGCAATCCGCTCAATCAACCGCGCCTTGTTGACCTGATATGGGATCTCGGTGCAAACGATCGCTTCGCGATCCTTGCGCACCTCTTCGGCATGGGTCTTGCCGCGCATGATGATCGCGCCGCGGCCGGTCTTGTAGGCCGCATGTGCCCCAGCACGTCCCATGATGATCCCGCCGGTCGGGAAATCGGGGGCCGGGACATGCTCCATCAGCTCCTCGACGGTGATCGCCGGGTTGTCGAGATAGGCGCAGCAGGCGTCTATGACCTCGCTCAGGTTGTGCGGTGGGATGTTGGTCGCCATGCCGACCGCAATGCCTTGGGCGCCGTTGACCAGCAGATTCGGGAAGCCGGCCGGCAGCACCTTCGGCTCGCGCTCGGTGTCGTCGTAATTCGGCTGGAAGTCGATTGTGTCATTGTCGAGATCGTCGAGCAGCGCGTCGGCGATGCGGGCGAGTCTAGCCTCGGTGTAGCGGTAGGCGGCCGGCGAATCGCCGTCCATTGAGCCGAAATTGCCTTGCCCATCGATCAGCGGCAGGCGCATCGCGAAATCCTGCGCCATCCGCACCATCGCGTCATAGATCGCGAGCTCGCCGTGCGGGTGGTATTTACCGATCACATCGCCGACGATGCGAGCGGATTTCCGGTAGCTGCGGTTCCACTCGTTGCCGTTGACCTTCATCGAATAGAGGATGCGGCGATGGACGGGCTTCAGCCCGTCCCGGGCATCGGGGAGCGCCCGCGCCACGATTACGCTCATCGCGTAGTCGAGATACGAGCGCTTCATCTCGTCTTCGATCGTGACGGGGGTGATGTCAGGGGCGGAGGGTGGTGTGGAAGTGACGGCCACGGTTGCTCGGTAGGAGCTTCAACAAAATCGCGGCGCACCCAGAAAGGCGCTACCGCGATGCGAGATATAAGTATTTGATCGAAGATTACCGTATCTCGCAGGTGCGAACAACCCATTTGCGGGCTGTGAAAATCAGCGAATATCCTTCCGCCCGCTCGCCCCCGTCGATTTCCTTCGCCGCAAGCGGGGGGAGGGTTAGGGTGGGGGCTTGAGGTGAGAGGTCCCCCTCAGATCCGAACAAGATGGATTTCGATCAACGGCCGCTTGCCGAAGCGCTCGTTGATCTGCCGCCGCACTGCGCGCCGCACCGCGTCACGCACGACATTGTCGTCCCGTCGCGCCACGGCCGGGAGATCGCCGAGGGCGCATTGGGCAGCAGCGCACAAAAAGGGTACGGCCGCGCTCGCCGCGGTCTCTTCGACCAAACCGAGCAGACTGATCGCTGGTGGTGCGGCGAGGCGTCCCTGACGGTCGACGACCAGGGTGGCGACTGCGCTGCCGTTCAAGATAATGCGACGCCGGTCCTTCAGCGCGGCGCCGCCGAGCGGCAAGAGACCTTTGCCATCGCTCGCCAGCCGGCCGACCGGCACCTCGTCAACAATCGCCGCACCGCTCGGGGTAAGCCGCACCATGTCGCCGTTTTGGATGACGAGCGGCTGCTGAATCTGGCACTCCTCGGCGAGATGGGCATGGGCGATCAGATGGCGCGCTTCGCCGTGAACCGGGATCGCCACCCGCGGACGGACCATCTGGTACATGCGTACCAGCTCGTCGCGCGCGGGATGGCCGGAAACGTGGACGAAATGGTCCTCTTCGGGGACGATGTCGACCCCGAGCCGGACCAGCGCGTTCTGCAGCCTGTTGATCGCCTTCTCGTTCCCGGGAATGATTCGCGACGAGAAGATCACGACATCACCCGTCTCGAGCACGATATTGGGATGGTCCTCGCGGGCGATCCTGGCGAGCGCCGAGCGCGGCTCCCCTTGGCTCCCGGTGCAGATCAGCACGATCTTGTCGCGCGGCAGATAACCCGCCTCCTCCTCGGTCAGAAATCGCGGCAAATCTGCGAGATAACCGTTTTCACGGGCGGCCTTGTCGATCCGCCAAAGTGACCGTCCGACAAGAGCAACTTCTCGACCGTGCGCCGCGGCGGCTCGCGCGATCGTTTCGAGACGTGCGACGTTCGAGGCAAAGCAGGCGACAGCGACTCGTGCGTCATAGCGGCCGACGAGATTGATCAGCGACTGGCGCAGATCAGCCTCCGAGCCAGAGGTGCCGGGACGCAACGCATTAGTTGAGTCGCCGATCATTGCCAGGACGCCGTCGTCGCCGAGTCGGCGCAACGCCGCTTCGTCCGAAGTCGAGCCGATCAGCGGGTTCGGGTCAAACTTCCAATCACCGGTATGCAGCACCGTCCCGACCGGTGTGCGCAGTGCCACCGCATTGGGTTCGGGGATCGAATGAGTGAGCGTGATCAGTTCGAGATCGAACGGTCCAACCGTGAACCGGCCCGACATCGGCACGACATTGATCCTGACCTTGTCAGCAAGGCTGGCTTCGACGAGCTTCGTGCGCAGCAATGACGCGGTGAATGGGGTCGCCCAGACAGGGCAGCGTAGCTGGGTCCATAAGTAGGGAATGGCTCCGATGTGGTCCTCGTGCGCGTGCGTCGCCACAATCCCGAGCAGCCGGTCGCGTCGTTCGACGATAAAGGCGGGATCGGGCATGACGACTTCGAGCCCCGGCTGCGAATCGTCCCCAAAGGTGACGCCGCAGTCTAGAATGAGCCAGTCGCCGGCATAACCGTAAAGGTTCAGGTTCATGCCAATCTCGCCCGCGCCTCCGAGCGAGACAAAGAACAGCGCGCCCGGGTCTCCGTCCGCGGAACGGACGCCCGACTGGTAGGGGAGATTGTTCATTTATTGCTATTTCGCCGGTAGATCAGGCGGAGTCCCCATAGGGTGAGATCAGGGTCGACGCGGCTGATGGCTTCGGTCGCTTCGGCCATCAACGAGGCGAGACCCCCCGTCGCGATCACCTCCATCGCCTCGCCACGCTCGGCTCTTATCCGCTGGACGAGGCCCTCGATCAGGCCGACATAGCCCCAGAACACGCCGGACTGCATCGCCGGGACGGTGCTCCGCCCGACGACAGCGGGCGGGCGCCGGATCCCAATCCGCGGCAGCTGTGCCGCCGCCATATCGAGCGCGCGCAGCGACAGATTGATGCCGGGGGCGATCACACCGCCGCAGTAATTGCCCACCCGGTCGACGATGTCGAAGGTCGTCGCCGTGCCGAAGTCGAGGACGATCAGCGGTGGCTGGTAGCGGTCCTGAGCGGCGACCGCGTTGGCGACCCGGTCCGCACCGACCTCCTCTTTGGGCATGTCGACATCGACGCCGATGCCCAAAAAACAATCCGAGCGGCCCACCATCAGTGGCTCGCTGCCGAAGTAACGCTGGCATAAGCGCACCAGGTTGAACGTCGCCTCGGGGACGACGCTGCCGATGATCGCCGCACCGATGTCACCGGGGGCAAGACCGGACAGTGCCATCAGCTGGATCAGCCAGACCGCGTATTCGTCGGCGGTTCGGTTCGGGTTGGTCGCCGCCCGCCACGAGCCGCGCAGCTCGTCACCGTCATAGACGGCGCAGACGACATTCGTGTTTCCGGAATCGATGGCAAGCAGCATGCTTTCCCGTCAGCGGCTAGCCGGGAAAATCTCACCGGCCGAGATATGCCGGATTTCCCCCGCGCTCTCCAGCAGCAGCGCTCCGTGCTGATCTATGTCGAGGAACCGGCCGTGCAAGGTGGCCGGTTCCAGGTGCACCTGGATCGACTCGCCAAGCGCCGCCGCGTACGCCCGCCAGGCCGCGCGTACGGGCGCGAATCCCGCTTCGCGCCAATGCTCTGCCCAAGCTTGGAAATGACGGGCAAACGCCTCGATCGCCAGGCGCGGCGAAACTGTCCCGAGATCCTCTTCGGCTATCGATGTGGCCGGAAACGCGACGTCTCGCGGCGACGAGACGAGATTGATGCCGACACCGATGACGACAAACCCCGGGGCCTCACCCTCGCTGAGCTCAGATTCGAGCAAGATTCCGGCTATCTTGCGGCCGCGTAGCAGCACGTCGTTCGGCCATTTGTAGGACAGTCCATCCAGCCATTTTTCGGAGGTCGAGCCCAGAGTGTCGCCGACGGCCAACGCCGCGACGAAGCCGAGCTGCGCCGCCCGATCTACGGGACAACGAGGCCGCAAGATCAGCGAAGCGTAGAGATTGCCGGGCGGCGACGCCCAGGTCCGCCCGCGCCGCCCGCGACCGGCGGTCTGCTCGAGCGCCCACACCAAGGTGCCTTCTTCCGCGCCGGCGCTCGCAAGCCGTTTCGCCTCATCATTGGTGCTGCCGACCGTGTCATAGAGAACCAGTCGATAAGCCGCAGAGAGCCTTGGCTCCGGAGGAGTCATCGGGCGAAAAGGGCGGCAGCGGCGGCCTCTGCGCCACCGACGATCGGTCCCGGGAGCAGAAAAAAGAACAAGGTGACGACCGCGGTGACAAACAGCACGCCCTTGAGCTCCGCTGTGATCGGGCGGTCGAAGCTGCCGACGGGCTCGTCGAAGTACATAACTTTGACGACCCGAAGATAATAAAAAGCCGAGACCACGCTGGTCACGACGCCGATCACGGCGAGCCACGCGAGTTGTGCGTTGATCGCTGCAAGAAACACGTAGAGCTTGGCGAAGAATCCCGCGGTCGGTGGGACGCCGCTCAGAGCGAACATAAAGATCGCCAATGCCAGAGCCAGGCCCGGTTGCGACTGCGAGAGTCCAGCGAGATCCGAGATACCCTCGAGCATCCGCCCGCGGCGACGCATGCACAATATCACCGCCCAGGTCCCGACGGTCATGAAGAGATAAATTGTCAGATAGACTAGTACGCCGCGAATACCTTCGGACGTGCCGGTGGCGAGTCCGATCAGCGCGTATCCGACATGACCGATCGAGCTATAGGCCATCAACCGCTTGATGTTTTCCTGGGCGATCGCGGCGACGGCGCCGAGCACCATCGAGGCGATCGACAGAAAGACGATGACTTGGCGCCACTCGTCGATCAGGGGACCGAACGGTGAAATCATGAAGCGGATAAAGAGAGCGAGTGCTGCGAGCTTGGGTGCCACGGCGAAGAAGGCGCTGACCGGGGTCGGCGCGCCCTCATAGACATCGGGTGTCCACATGTGGAAGGGAACAGCCGAAACCTTGAAGGCGAGCCCGACGACGACGAAGATTAGGCCAATCAGGATGCCGGTCTCGACCGGAGCACCGCCGGCCAGCAACTTGGTCAGATCCTCGAAGGCGGTCGTGCCGGCAAATCCGTATACCAGCGAGGCCCCGTAGAGCAGCATGCCGGACGACAACGCGCCGAGGACGAAATATTTGAGCCCGGCCTCGCTCGACCGCACCGAATCGCGGTTGAAGCTGGCGACGACATAGAGCGCCAGGTTTTGCAGCTCGAGACCGACATAAAGCGTGATCAGGTCGTTGGCCGAGATCATCACCATCATCCCGGTCGTCGCCAGCAGCACGAGGACCGGAAACTCGAACCGCGCGATTCCTTGCTCCTCGTCGTAACGCATACTAATCAGGATCGTTACGGCTGAGCCAATCAGCACCAAAGTTTTCATAAACAGGGCAAAAGCGTCGGTGACGAACATCCCGTAAAACCCGACGTGCCGTTCGCCGCCGAGCGCCGCGATCACGAAAACCAGAATCAGGACGCCGATGGCAAGCCAGGAGACGAGCCGCGTCGAACCTTCGCCACGCCACACTCCCAAAATCAGCAGCGCCATCGCGGCGACGGCAAGGACCATCTCGGGCAACGCCGGTGAGAGGTCCGGTAGGGCGAGGGCGTGTGTCACTTAAGGGAGGCTCGCGTGCCGCAGAGCCGCGGCGTCGGTGGCGGCGGTCACCTGCTGCACGAGATGGTCAACCGACGCTTGGATCGGCCGCAGGAACGAGTTGGGATAGAAGCCCATCCACAACACGAGAACCAGCAACGGTGCGAACACCGCCTTTTCGCGCGGGCTCAGATCGAGCATGCCGCGCAGCTCGGCCCGCGTGATCGTACCGAATATGACGCGGCGGTAGAGGTAGAGCATGTAAGCCACGCCGAGAAACATCCCCGTCGCCGCAAGAGTGGTATAAAGCGTGCTGACTCTGAACGTGCCGAGCAGGATCAGAAATTCGCCGACAAAGCCGCTGGTGCCGGGCAGCCCAACCGCTGCGAGCGTGAAGACCATAAAGACGAAGGCGTAAGCCGGCATCCGCTCGACGAGACCGCCAAAGCGCATGATCTCGTGAGTATGCAGACGGTCATAGAGGACGCCGACACAAAGGAAGAGTGCGGCCGAGACGAGCCCATGGCTCAACATTTGGATTATCGCGCCGTCGACCCCCTCGCTCGTCACCGCGAAGGTGCCCATCGTCACCAAGCCCATATGGGCGACCGATGAATAGGCGACGAGCTTCTTCATGTCGATTTGCGCCAGCGCCACCAGCGAAGTGTAGATCACTGCAATGACGCTTAAGGTGAAAATCAGCGGCGTGAAAAAGCTCGACGCAAGCGGAAACATCGGCAACGAGAAGCGAATAAAACCATACCCGCCGAGCTTCAAGAGAATGCCGGCGAGGATGACCGAGCCCGCGGTCGGCGCTTCGACATGGGCGTCGGGCAGCCAAGTGTGGACCGGCCACATCGGAACCTTGACGGCGAAGGAGGCAAAAAACGCCAGCCACAGCCACTTTTGCAGGCCGGCCGGAAAGGCGTGGGTCAGGGCGACCGTAATATCGGTTGTTCCGGTCTCGAAGTAAACTGCGATCACGCCAAGCAGCATTAATATCGAGCCGAGGAAGGTGTAAAGAAAGAATTTGAATGCCGAGTAAATCCGGTTAGAACCGCCCCATATCCCGATGATTAAGAACATCGGGATTAATACCCCCTCAAAGAACATGTAGAAGAGAACAAAATCGAGCGCGCAAAATATGCCGACCATCAATGTTTCGAGGACAAGGAAGGCGATCATGAACTCCTTGACCCGAAACTGGATCACTTCCCATGCCGAGACGATGGACAGCAAGGTCAGGAGGGTAGAGAGCAGGACAAAGAAGAGCGAGATCCCGTCGATTCCCATGTGGTATGCGAACTGGAACCCGCCGAGGGTGACCCAGTCCGCCCGCTCGACGAATTGGAAATCGGCGGTATTCGGATCGAACTGGAGCCACAGCAGCAGAGACAGCGCAAAGTCGATCAGAGAGGTCCAAAGGGCGATGTTGCGGGCGTTGCGCGCGACCACGGCCTCGTCGCCACGGGTGGTCAGGATGAACCCGGCGCCGACTAAAGGCAGAAAAGTCACAAGCGAGAGGAGCCAATGGCTCACGACGATCGCCCTGTGCTCACCGCGGCACCAGGTACCAGGTGACGAGCGCCACGAGGCCGATCATCATTGCGAAGGCGTAGTGGTAGAGATAGCCGGTCTGCAACCGGCTCGCCTGGCGCGCCAGATCGCGGGTAACGGCGGCAACCCCGTCGGGCCCGAGGCCGTCGATGACCGCGCCATCACCCGATTTCCACAGCCCGTCGCCGACAAACATGGCCGGCCGGACGAACAGCCAATCGTAAAGCTCGTCAAAATACCATCTGTTCAGCAGGAACAAATAAAGCGCGCGGAGTTGCGATGCGAGCCGCACTGGGATCGTCCTGTCTACGATATAGAAAACATAGGCAATGGCGATGCCTAGCAGACCGAAGATCAGCGGCAGGTACCTGACAAGAAGCGGTATCTCCTCTACCTTTGCGAGTGAGTTATACTGCGGCAATATCAAGATCGAATTCTTCCAGAAACTCGCCCGGTCGGCGCCGACAAAAAAGTCGAAGCCGATAAAGCCGAAGACGGTGGCACCAGTCGCGAGGACGAGCAGCGGAACCAGCATCACCCACCTCTCATGCGCATGATGCATGGTCTCCGCGTCGGCGCGGGGCTCGCCGTGAAAGGTCAGGAACATCAGGCGCGAGATGTAAAACGCGGTCATCAAGGCAGCCAGCGTGCCAAGGCACCACCCATAACGGCCCACTGCCGTTCCCGCCGCCCAGGTCGCTTCGAGGATCGTGTCCTTCGAGTAATAGCCGGAAAAGAGCGGGATGCCGCTCAGCGACAGGGCGCCAACCCACATCGTCGCGTAGGTCCACGGAAGTTTACCCCAGAGGCCGCCCATCCGGCGCATGTCCTGCTCGCCGCCGATCGCATGGATCACCGATCCGGAGCACAGGAACAGCAGCCCCTTAAAGAAAGCGTGGCTGAACAGGTGAAAGATCGCGGCGGCGTACGCGGAAACAGCGGCGGCGGCGAACATGTAGCCGAGCTGGCTGCAGGTCGACCACGCGATAACGCGTTTGATGTCGTTCTGGGCCATGCCGATACTGGCGGCGAATATGGCGGTGGTCGCGCCGACGACCCCGACGACGGCAAGTGCGGTGGGCGCGTATTCGAACAGCGGCGAGAGACGGGCGACCATAAAGACGCCCGCCGTCACCATCGTTGCCGCGTGGATCAAGGCGGAAACCGGGGTAGGGCCCTCCATCGCGTCGGGGAGCCAAGTGTGCAGAGGGATCTGGGCAGATTTCCCCATCGCCCCGATGAAAAGGAGGATGCAGGCCAGGGGCAGTTTATCGACCTGCCAGCTGAGGAACTCCATCTTGGCGCCGACCACGCTGGGCGCCTTACCGAAAACGGTGCCGAAGTCGAGCGCGCCGAAAATGGCGAACACCGCAAAAATCCCAAGAGCAAAGCCGAAATCGCCGACACGGTTGACGACGAACGCTTTGATCGCGGCAGCGTTAGCTGAGGGGCGATCGTACCAGAACCCGATCAACAGGTAGGACATCAGGCCGACGCCTTCCCAGCCGAAGAACAGCTGGACGAAATCGTTGGCCGTCACCAGTGACAGCATGGCGAAAGTGAACAGGCTCAGATAGGCCATGAAGCGCGGGATCGAGGGATCCTCCGCCATGTAGCCGATCGAATACACGTGGACCATCGACGAGACGATGGTCACTACAAGGATCATCACACCGCTCAACGTGTCCAGCCGCAGCGACCAGGTGACATCGACCCCGCCAGCGATAATCCAGCTCGCCAGCGGGATGACGCGCGGGCCCTCGCTAGTGAGAATGTCTCGGAACACGAGGATACCGAGCACCGCCGACAGCAACAGAGCGCCGCAGGTGACCAGCTGCGTGCCCCGATCGCCGATCACCCGTCCAAAGAAGCCGGCGATGACGGCGGCAAGCAGAGGCAGGAAGACGACAGCGACCGCCAAGCAATCAGCCTTTCATCATGTTGATTTCCTCGACCGCGATTGTACCTCGGTCGCGGAAGTACACGACGAGGATTGCGAGACCGATCGCTGCCTCTGCCGCAGCAACCGTCAACACGAACATCGCAAAGGCTTGGCCGATGAGGTCGCCCAGAAATACTGAGAAGGCGACGAAATTGATGCTGACCGCAAGCAGCATCAATTCGATCGACATCAGCATAATGATGACGTTCTTGCGATTGAGAAAAATGCCGAAAATCCCGAGTGTGAACAGGATCGCGGCAACCGTCAGGTAGTGCACGAGACCGATCAACATTATCGGCTTCCGCTGCCCACGGGGACCTTCACCACTTCGACGGATTGGGCGCGGGTGCGGGCGAGTTGCGCCGAGATCGATTGCCGCCGCACATCGGCGCGACGGCGCAAGGTCAATACGATCGCCCCGATCATGGCGACGAGCAAGATTAGCCCTGCTGCCTGGAACGCGAAGAGATAGCGAGTGTAGAGAATATCGCCGAGCGCCCGGGTGTTGGTTAGCGGTACTCCGCCTGCCGCTGCCGGGCTCGGCACGCCTGGGGCAACTACCCAGCTGCCGATGACGAGGACGAGCTCGACCAAGAGGATGAACCCGACGAGGGCGCCGATTGGGAAATAGCGCACGAACCCGCTACGCAGCTGCGCAAAGTCGATATCGAGCATCATCACGACGAAGAGAAAGAGAACCGCGACCGCGCCGACATAAACAATGACCAGGATCATCGCCAAAAACTCGGCCCCGATCAGAACGAACAGGCCGGCCGCGTTGAAAAAGGCGGCGATCAGGAAGAGCACGGAGTGCACGGGGTTGCGGGACGAGACCACCAATACGCCAGAAGCCACTGCTAGCGCGGCAAAGACATAAAACATGATGGCCTGGACGATCATCGCCGCTCACCGACTACGTCTGGTCGGACCATTCCGCCCTGCTGCTTGGAGAGAATAGCAGGACGGAGGCACAGCGGTACCGGGCCAATGCGGACTCACCGGTAGGATGCATCGAGCGCCAGGTTCTTCGCGATCTCTGCCTCCCACCGATCGCCGTTCGCCAATAGCTTTTCCTTATCGTACAGGAGTTCTTCGTGCGTCTCGGTGGCGAACTCGAAATTCGGCCCCTCGACAATCGCGTCAACTGGGCAGGCTTCTTGGCAATAGCCGCAATAAATGCATTTTGTCATGTCGATGTCATAGCGCGTCGTCCGCCGGCTGCCATCCTCGCGAGGCTCGGCCTCGATCGTGATCGCGAGTGCCGGACAGATCGCCTCGCATAACTTGCAGGCGATGCAGCGCTCCTCGCCGTTGGGATAGCGCCGCAGCGCATGCTCGCCGCGAAAGCGGGTGCTGAGCGGACCTCTCTCGAATGGGTAGTTGACCGTGACCGGGCGTTTGAACATGTAGCGCAGGGTCAGCGCCAGCCCGGACAGCAACTCGCTCAGCAGCAGGCTGCGGGCGCCACGTTCCAGGAATGCCATCGATCGATACTCCGCCTCGCTTCGCCGATCAGCGCTCCGGCAACCACCCCGCCGCGACCAACACACCCGACGTCAACACCAACCATATCAGCGAAAACGGCAAGAACACCTTCCAACCAAGTCGCATCAACTGGTCATAGCGGAACCGCGGGAAAGTCGCACGCACCCACAAGAAGCAGAACAGCACGAATGCGATCTTCAATGCGAACCAGAAAGGACCGGGTACCCAGGTGAAAGGTGTAATGCCGAGCGGAGCGAGCCAGCCGCCAAGAAACAGCACGCTCGTCATCGCGCTCATAAGGATCATGTTGCCGTATTCGCCAAGATAGAACAGCGCGAAGGCCATCGCCGAGTATTCGACAAAATAGCCGGCCACGATTTCCGTCTCGCCTTCGACCAGGTCGAACGGCGCGCGATTGGTCTCGGCCAAGCCGGAGATGAAAAAGATCACAAACATCGGCAACAGCGGGATTGCAAACCAGATGTGGCGCTGTGCCTCGACGATCTCACTCAAGTTAAGCGAGCCGGCGCACAGCAGCACAGTGACGAGAACAAAGCCGATGGCGACTTCGTACGAGACCATCTGCGCGGCTGAGCGCAGGGCGCCGAGAAAGGCGTAGCGGGAATTCGACGCCCAACCAGCCAGGATGATGCCGTAGACCCCCAGTGAGCTGATCGCGAAGATGTAAAGGACCCCGACATTTATGTTGGAGACGACCACTCCGGCATCAAAGGGGATGACTGCCCAGGCGACTAGGCTCAGCGTAAAGGTCAGGAGTGGCGCTACGATAAACACCACCCGGTTCGCCTCGCTTGGGACTACTGTCTCCTTGACGAGCAGTTTGAGCCCGTCGGCAAAGGGCTGCAGTAGGCCGAAAGGTCCGACGACATTCGGGCCTTTGCGAAGCTGCGAAAACGCCAGCACTTTGCGCTCGGCGTAGGTGAGGTAGGCGATAGCAAGCAGCAACGGCACTACAACTGCAATAACCTCGCCGACGGTGACCACAGTCGGCCATGCATATCCAGTCCAGAAGCTAGCCATTTGTATCCGTACGCGCCGACGCTTGGGGTGGTCGTGAGCGGTATGTCTCGCTGCACTGTGCCATCGTTTGGCTGGCGCGGCTGATTGGGTCGGTCTGGTAAAAGTCCTTGATAGGGTAGGCGAAGGGGGCCGGATCGACAGGCCCGGACTTGCCGAAGGGCCCCCAGGGGGCTCGCGTTATGCGGTCGGTCTCCGCGAAGATTGGATGCGCCTGCCACATGCGGCGGCGCAGCTCAGGCAGGGCGTCGAAAGGAAGGGAATGGCCAATGGCGCGCGACAGCACACGGAGTATCCTCCAATCCTCGCGCGCAACGCCCGGCGGGAAGACAGCACGGCGCGCTAGCTGCACGCGTCCCTCGGTGGTGACGTAGCTGCCGTCTTTCTCAGTGTAGGCAGCTCCCGGCAAGATGACGTCCGCGCGCGCAGCACCGCGATCGCCATGATGACCCTGATAGATCACGAACGTTGCGCCCAGATTGCCGGTATCGATCTCGTCAGCGCCGAGAAGGTAGAGCAGCTCGACATCGCCGGATCTACACCCTGCAAGAATGCCGTCGACATCGCGCCCACCTGGTCCGGGCACGAACCCGAGATCGAGCCCACCGACACGGGCGGCCGCATTGTGTAGCACGTTGAACCCATTCCACTCTTCGCGAACGAGGTTGCAACTTTGCGCGATATTGCTTGCCGTCGCCAGAACCCGCGCGCCGTCGCGTCGAATGAGCGCCCCTTGTCCAAGCACTAGCATCGGGTAGCTCGCCTCGCGCAGCCTTGCTACCCAAGGGTGCTCCCCAGTGGCCAGCGCGCTCAGCGCTTCGCCACCCTGACCCAACATCTCTGTCGGGAACGTCAGATCGAGGATCGGGCCGATCGCCGCTACCCGAAAATTTCCTTGGAGGTAACGCTTGCGCAGTCGCGCGTTGACGAGCGGCGCCTCCCAGCGCGGGTTGGTACCGATGAGCAGGCAAGCGTCCGCCTTTTCTATTCCGGCGATCGTCGTGTTAAACAGGTAGCCGGCACGGCAGCTGGGATCGAGTTTTGCTCCGTCTTGACGACAGTCGATGCTCGCTGCTCCAAGCCCGGTCAGGAGTTCTTTTAGAGCGAACATTGATTCGGCGTCGCACAGGTCGCCGGCGATCGCGGCGATGCGCTCGCCCGGAACCGCCCTGAGCCGATCCGCGACGAGATCGAGAGCCTCGCGCCATTCGACTTCGCACAGCCGGCCGTCGCGGCGGATGTAGGGACGATCGAGCCGCCGGCGGACCAGCCCGTCGCTTGCAAAGCGGGTCTTGTCGGAGATCCACTCTTCGTTCACCGCCTCATTGAGGCGCGGCAACACGCGTAATACTTGCGATCCACGGGAGTCGATCCGAATGCTGCTGCCGACCGCGTCAAGGACGTCGACCGATTCGGTCTTACGCAACTCCCAGGGCCGGGCGATGAAGGCATAAGGCTTCGAAGTTAGCGCGCCGACCGGACACAAATCGATGATGTTGGCCGACAGCTCGGAGCTGAGCGCCTGCTCGATATAGGTGCCGATCTCCATGTCCTCGCCGCGCCCTGTGGCGCCGAGCTCCTCGACCCCGGCGATCTCAGTCAGAAACCGGATGCACCGCGTGCAATGGATGCAGCGGGTCATCTCAGTCTTGACCAGCGGACCGAAATCCTTGTCACGGACGGCGCGCTTATTCTCCTCGAAGCGGCTGCGATCAAACCCATACGCCATTGCCTGGTCTTGCAGATCGCACTCGCCCCCCTGATCGCAGATCGGGCAATCGAGCGGATGATTGATCAGCAGGAACTCCATCACCCCCTTTTGTGCCTTGACCGCCTTCGGCGAGTTCGTGTGGACAACCATGCCGTCGGCCGCGGGCATCGCACAGGAGGCGATCGGCTTGGGCGATTTCTCCACCTCGACCAGACACATCCGGCAATTCCCGGCAATCGCCAGACGCTCGTGGTAGCAGAAATGCGCGACCTCGATCCGGGCGTGCTCGCAGGCCTGAAAAATCGTGGTGCCCGCTGGCACCTCGACTTCGTGCCCGTCGATCGTCAGCCTGGGCATGTCAGGCCGCCTGCCTTTGCCGTGCGGCGGCTTCGCGGTACTCCGCGATCCGCCGCTCCATCTCCGGGCGGAAGTGGCGGATCAGCCCCTGCACCGGCCACGCGGCCCCATCGGCCAAGGCACAGATCGTGTGGCCCTCGATTTCGTAGGAGACATCGAGCAGCATGTCGATTTCCGTTACCGAGGCGTCGCCCTCGACCATGCGCTGCATGACCCGCCATACCCATCCCAGACCCTCGCGGCAGGGCGTGCACTGGCCGCAGCTCTCGTGCTTGTAGAACTTCGAAAGCCGCGCGATCGCCTTCACGATGTCCGTCGATTTGTCCATCACGATAACCGCCGCGGTTCCGAGCGCGCTTTTGACAGCTTGCAAGCTATCGAAATCCATGAGCACCGTCTCGCAGATCGATTTCGGTATAACCGGTACCGATGAACCGCCGGGAATGATCGCCAGCAGATTGTCCCAGCCGCCGCGCACGCCACCGGCATGCCTTTCGATCAGCTCGCGAAGCGGTATGCTCATGGCTTCTTCTACATTGCACGGCGCATTTACATGGCCGGATAGGCAGAAAATCTTGGTGCCGGTATTTCGCGGCCGCCCAATCCGGGCAAACCAGGTTGCACCGCGGCGCAAGATCTCCGGAACCACCGCGATCGTTTCAACATTGTTGACGGTGCTCGGGCACCCGTAGAGCCCGACCTGGGCAGGGAAGGGAGGTTTCAGGCGTGGTTGACCTTTGCGTCCTTCGAGACTTTCGAGAAGGCCAGTCTCCTCGCCGCAGATGTATGCACCTGCCCCGCGGTGCAGGTAGAGATCGAAGCGATACCCGGAGCCGCAGGCGTCTTTTCCGATCAGCCCCGCGGCATAAGCCTCGTCGATCGCTGCTTGCAGACGCTGGGCCTCATTATAGAACTCGCCCCGAATGTAGATGTAGCAATCGTGGACACCCATCCCCGCCGAGGCGAGCAAACAGCCCTCGACGAGCTTATGCGGTTCGTTGCGCAGGATATCGCGGTCTTTGCAGGTGCCTGGCTCACTCTCATCGGCATTGACGACGAGATAGGTCGGACGGTCACTTTCCTTGGGCATGAAAGACCACTTCATACCGGTCGGAAAGCCGGCTCCGCCGCGTCCGCGCAGCCCTGATTCCTTGACTTGCTCGACAATCCAATCGCGGCCCTTGAGGATCAGCTCCTTGGTGCCATCCCAATCACCGCGACGCTGCGCGCCGGCGAGCCGCCAATCGCTCCGGCCGTAGAGGTTGGTAAAGATGCGATCTCCGTCGGCGAGCATCTCCTTCCTTTCATTCGAGCAAGGTGGTGCGACCGCCAACTGGCTCGGATCCATGCCGCCCAGCTACCGAGCCTGGCGGGCGGACCTTTCCCTCGCGCAATGAATCGAGCAACGCCTCTGTTGCCGGCCCGTCAAGATCCTCGTAGAAATCGTCGTTGACCTGCAGGATCGGCGCGTTGACGCAGGCACCCAGGCACTCGACTTCGACCAGTGTAAACATACCGTCCGGAGTGGTGCCGCCAATGCCGACACCGAGCTTCTTCTCGCAGGCGTGGACCACCTCGTCCGAGCCGCGCAGCCAGCACGGCGTCGTCGTGCAGGCTTGGAGCAAGTAGCGTCCGACCGGCCGCAGATTGAGCATCGTGTAGAAGGTCGCAACCTCGTAGACGCGGATCGGCGCCATCCCGAGCATCTCGGCGACGCGATCCATCGCCGCCCGAGGCAGCCATCCGGCATGTTGGCGCTGTGCCAGATCCAACAACGGCAGCACCGCGCTCGCTTGGCGCCCGGGAGGATATTTGGCGATGTGCGCTTTCGCCTGCTCAAGGTTCTCGGGGGTGAAATCGAAGTCGGCGGGCTGATCGATCTCGGCTGCATCGACCGGTGCGCTCATCGGTCGACCTCACCGAAGACGATGTCCATTGAGCCGATGATCGCGACGACATCGGCGAGCATATGGCCGCGAGTCATGAAATCGGTGGCCTGAAGAAAGGCAAAGCCCGGCGATCTGATCTTGCAACGGTACGGCCGGTTGGTTCCGTCGGAAACGAGATAGACGCCGAACTCGCCTTTCGGCGCCTCGACCGCCGAATAAGTCTCGCCAGCCGGAACGTGGTAACCTTCGGTATACAATTTGAAATGATGGATCAGCGCTTCCATCGAGCGCTTCATTTCGGCGCGCGGCGGCGGCGCCATTTTGCGGTCGTCGACCTTCACCGGGCCAGCAGGCATCTGCGCGATCGCCTGCTTGATGATGCGCACCGACTGGCGCATTTCCTCGATTCGGACGAGGTAGCGGTCGTACGAATCCCCGTTGCGTCCGACCGGAACGTCGAACTCGATCTTGTCGTAAGCGTCGTAAGGTTGTGCTCGACGGAGGTCCCAGGCGACGTTCGAACCGCGCAGCATCGGTCCGGAGAAACCCCAATCCGCGGCCTGCTCGGCGGTCACCACGCCGATATCGACGGTGCGCTCCTTGAAGATACGATTATCGGTCAGCAATCGCTCGATGTCGTCTATCGTCTGCGGAAAGGTGTCGCAGAAGGCGAGGATGTCGTCAGCGAGTCCGGCAGGCAGATCGAGATGAACTCCGCCGGGGCGGAAATAATTGGCATGCATGCGCGCACCCGAGACGCGCTCATAAAACTCCATCAGCCGCTCGCGCTCCTCGAAGCCCCATAGGAACGGGGTGATGGCTCCGACATCGAGGCCGAAAGCGCAGATACAGAGTAGGTGGTTGAGGATCCGAGTGATCTCAGCGAACGCGACACGAATGTATTGCGCCCGGGGCGGCGGCGTGATCCCGATCAGCTTTTCGACGGCGAGCGCGAAGGCATGCTCCTGGCACATCGGCGATACGTAGTCGAGCCGGTCGAAATACGGGATCGCCTGCAGATACGTCTTATGTTCGATCAGCTTTTCCGTGCCGCGGTGCAGCAGACCGATATGCGGATCGGCGCGCTCGATGATCTCGCCATCCATCTCCAGAATGAGCCGCATCAC
>DASQCY010000283.1:0-2692 GCA_035634495.1 Allostellaceae bacterium | reverse complement strand
GCCCCCCGAAAGAAACGTGCCCTGTGACCAGGACTTGCGAGGCCGTGCTCCACGCTGAGGGCTATCGCTTCATCAGCGTGCGCTGCGGCCCGTTGTGGATCACAACCGATGGTGCCAAGGAACGCCATGTTGCTCAAAGCTAAGGCGGTCGAATACGCGAGTCCCATCGCTTGTGCACGAGACAAAGCTTGTCCCACCGCTGTAGCGGACTGCTCCGGATAGCCGAGGAGCAGGAGTGTCGGGGCGAGAAATGACAATGCATTAACTTGGTCGTCAGTGCCGAAACGGCGATAAGTCGCAATCGTCTCCTGATTGGCAGCGCAGAGGTCGAGGGTTCGCTCCAGGTGAACGCGCGCCTCAACGAAAGCGCCCATAAAATGTAACGTCTGGCCCATGAACCGGCTGGCCAGCGCGGACATCCCGGGGTGCTCATGATGTGCGGCTAGCGCCAGGCACTGATGTGCTACATCGCGCGCGGCAGTATGCTCTTCCCGCATGCTGTGAGCCAAGTAGGCACCCCAGAGGACCGTCATCTGTTCCGTCAGAGTCCCACCATCACCGAGCAGTTCACGGGCGTGCGAGAAGACCCGCAAGGTTTCGGGCGCAGCATCCCCTTCGGTTGCCGCCATCGCCGGCCCGAGGGCCAGGTAGAAATCCAGTTCCTTGCGAACGCGTTCGGGCGACGGAGCTAGGGATCGCGTCAGCTCTATCCCTTGCCTGAGATGTTTCACGGCTTCGGCGTTCGCTGAGCGGCTGAGTGCGAGATGGCCAGCCCTGAGCCAGTAATTGATGGCAGAATCGACAAGGCTGGCTTCGGTGAAGTGGCGCGCCACGATTTCCGGCTCGCTCGCCACGACGTCGGGAAATCTCTGCTCGAGTGTGCGAGCAATCTGACCGTGCAATTGCTGCCGGCGGCTCTTGAGCAGGCTCTCATAAGCCGCGTCCCGCACCAGTGCGTGCTTAAAGCTATAGACGGCTTCCGGCGGCTCGCCGCGGCGGAACACGAGCTCCGCCTCCTCGAGCTGGGCGAGCGCGTCCTTCAATGCCGTCTCGTCGCGCCCGACCAACGCCCGCAGCAGAGAATAAGAGAACTCGCGCCCGATGGCGGCACCGATTTGGGCGATCTCCCTCACCGGCGCCAGGCGGTCGAGCCGCGCCATCAAAGAGTCTTGAAGCGTCTCCGGGATGACGAGCGGTGGCAGGGGTCCAGCGAGCCGATAGCCCTCGGCGTCCTCGACTAGGATGCCCGCCTCCAGCACCGCCTTGGTCAGTTCCTCGACGAACAGCGGGTTGCCGTCGGTCTTGACCACGATCTGTTCTGTCACTTCGATGGGCAGCGGGCGGCCGCCGGTCACCCGCGCGACCATGCTTTCGACGTTGGAGCGGTCGAGGCGACCGAGCGTCAAGGTGCCGACGTTGGGTAGACCAGCCCAGGACGGCTCGAACTCCGGTCGGAAGGTCAATAGTGCAAAGACCGGTAATTGGCGCACCCGCTCCACAGTTAGATCGAGTAGCTCGAGGGAGGTGGCATCCGCCCATTGCGCATCCTCGAACACGAGCAGGATCGGTTGCCGGCGGGCGAGACCCTCGAATTGATCGAGCAGTGCCACGAACGTCCGGCGGCGTTGCTGTGCGGGGCTGAGCCCCAGCGGCGCATACCGCTCACCAAACGGGATCGACAGCAGCGCAGCAAAAAGCGGCGCTACGGTCTGAACCCCCGGTGTGCTCATGGCGAGGAGCGCTTCCAGCTTGTCAAGGCGTTGCTCGGACGTATCGTCCGCTTTGAACCCCGCCGCTCGCTCCAACTGGGCGATGAACGGACGAAGCGCGCTGTTGGTGTGGTAGGGCGAGCATTGGTAACGCAAGCGCGTGTGCGGCTCGCCGGCGAGGTGCTCGGCGAGAGCCGCCGCAAGGCGGGACTTGCCGATCCCCGGCTCGCCCGAGATCAGCACGATCTGCCCTTCGCCCTTCCAGGCGAGGCGTTGGCGCTCCAGCAGGAAATCGAGCTCGTCCTCGCGGCCGATGAAATCGGTCAGACCCGCCACGCGGACCGCCTCGAAGCGGCTTTCGGAATCGGATACGCCCTCGACAGCCCACGCCGCGACCGCCTCGGCAATACCCTTGACCTCGTGCCGGCCGAGGTCGCGCAGACGGAACAGATCGCCGAGCAGCCGACGCGTGGAGGCGGCGACGACGATCGTCCCGGGCTCGGCCAATGCCTGAAGGCGGGCTGCGAGATTCGGCGTGTCCCCGACGACAGCATGCTCCCGCAACGCACCCTCGCGGCTGAGAGTCGCCGACCACCACCACGCCGGTCGCGATGCCAATGCGAACCGCGAGCGGTTCCCCGGCGCGCGTCTCGAGTCGCGCAACCGCGGCAATGATATCGAGCCCCGCCCGGACGGTTCGCTCGGCATCGTCTTCGTGCGCGAGGGGATAGCCGAAATAGGCCAATATTCCGTCGCCCCGGAACTCGGCGAGGAAGCCGTCATAGGTCCGCGTGATACGGGCGCAGGCGGCGTGATAGGCGTCGATCACGGCGCGCATGTCCTCTGGATCGAGTCGGGCCGACAAGGCAGTCGAGCCCACCAGATCGCAGATCATCACGGTGAGGTGACGGCGCTCAGCCTCGTCACGCACCGGCGGTGCGGTCGCGGGTTCGACCGGTGAAGGAGCGAGCCCATCAAGCTCA
>DASQCY010000282.1:0-2669 GCA_035634495.1 Allostellaceae bacterium | reverse complement strand
CGGCAAGCCGTTGCCTGACGGCAGGCCGGGCCCGAGCCTCTATTGCGCCGTCATCGTCAAGACCGTGGACGAGGGCACGCGCGCCAGGACATCGATCAACGAGCTGCTGCGCGAATGAGCGGGACTGTCTTCGATCCGGCCGCACTCGCCGCCCGGCTGATCCGGCGGCCGAGTGTCACCCCGAGAGACGAAGGGGCGCTCGACATCGTCGCCGCGACATTGGAAGAGCTGGGCTTTGCTTGCCACCGGCTGGTCTTCGCCGAGGACGGCGGCGAGCCGATCCAGAATCTCTATGCCCGCCGTGGCGCCGGCCGGCCCAACCTCTGCTTTGCCGGCCACACCGACGTGGTCCCGCCGGGCGCGCGCGAGGCCTGGTCGTTCGATCCGTTTGCGGGTGTCGTGCGCGACGGCGAGCTGTGCGGCCGCGGTGCCGTCGACATGAAAGGAGCGATCGCCGCCTTTATCGCGGCGGCGCAGCGTTACCTCGACCGGCGCGAAGCCGGATTTACCGGTTCGATCAGCCTGTTGATCACCGGCGATGAGGAAGGGCCGGCGATCGACGGCACCAAGAAGGTGCTCGAGTGGCTCGCCGAGCGGGGTGAAATTCTCGACGCCTGCGTCGTCGGCGAGCCGACCAGTGCCGCAGCACTCGGCGACATGATCAAGATCGGCAGGCGCGGCAGCCTGACCGGCCGGTTGACCGCGCACGGCGTGCAGGGCCACACCGCCTATCCGCATCTCGCCGACAACGCGGCGCATCGTCTTGTCGCGATGTTGCACGCGCTGACCACCGCTGAGCTCGACCGGGGCTCCGAGCATTTCCAACCCTCGACCCTCCAGGTCGCGACGATTGACATCGGCAACCCGGTCTCCAACGTGGTCCCGGCGAGCGCGCAGGCGGTCTTCAACATCCGCTTCAACGACCGGTGGACCGGCGAGACCTTGAAGCGCTGGCTGGCCGAGCGGCTCGAGGCGCTCGGCGGGCGTTATACGCTCGACGTCGCGGTCAGCGGCGAGTCGTTTCTCATCCCGCCTGGGGCGGTCGGCGAGCGGCTCGCCGAGGCTGTCCGCCGGGTTACCGGAAAGACACCCGAATTCAGCACCACCGGCGGCACCTCGGACGCCCGCTTCATCCGGACCTGTTGCCCGGTCGCCGAGTTCGGCCTCGTCGGGCAGAGGGCGCACCAGGTCGACGAACGGGTCGCACTTGCCGACCTCGCCGCCCTGACCGACATCTACGACACCTTTCTCGGGCTGTATTTCGACACTCCCTGATGGGCAATACCGCATGGGTGGAGCTGCAGCTCGCGCTTACCGGCTGTTTGCGGCTGGCGCGCGGCGATCGCGGGGGGCTTTCCTGCTTCGACCGCTCGCTCGACGGGTTCTGGCGCTCGTTTCGCGCCGCGGTCATATGCTATCCGCTCTACCTCGTGCTGCTAGCCATGCGGGTCAGTGTGGCGGAATGGCAAACGTCGGGCGGCTGGCGCATCGTCATGGTCGAGACCATCGGCTACGTCGTCGCCTGGGTCGCCTTCCCGCTGCTGATGCTGAACGTCGTGCGCTGGATCGGCCGCGAGCACCGTTTCTTCGAGTTCATGGTGCCTTACAACTGGTGCCAGGTGCCGCAGAGCGCGCTCTTTGTGCTGGTCGGCCTCGAATCTGCGAGCGGCATACTGAGCATCCAAGCCAGCCAGGCGATCGACATCGTCGCGGCGCTCGCTACGCTCGTCTACGAGTGGTTCATCGCCCGCGTAGCGCTCGACACGGCCGGCCTCGTTGCCGTGTTCGTCGTCCTGGTGGACCTCGTCCTCGGGGTGCTGATCAGCCACGTCACCGGCAGGCTTTATTGAGTGCCGGTTGGGTAGCGGACCTCGACCAGATAGAGGCCCTCGGCCGGCGCGGTCGGCCCGCCGGCGCGGCGGTCGCGGGCAGCGAGCGCGCGGGCGACGTCGTCGGGATACCAGCGCCCGAGCCCGACCAGCTTCAAGGTGCCCGCCATGTTGCGCACCTGGCGATGCAGAAACGAGCGCGCCCGCGCTTCGATGTGGATCTCTTCGCCGGCGCGGCGCAGATCGAGCGCGTCGAGCGTCTTGAGCGGCGACTTGGCCTGGCACAGCGAATCGCGAAAGGTCGAGAAATCATGGTGCCCGACGAGATGCCGGGCACCCTCGCACATCGCTGAGAGATCGAGCGGCGGAGAAACCTGCCACACCCGGCCGCGGTCGAGCGCCGGAGGGGCCCGCCGGTTCAGGATGCGGTAGAGATAGACGCGGCCGGTCGCGGAAAGCCGCGCGTCGAAATCCTCGGGTGCCGGTGCGGCGGCTAGGATACTGATCGCCGCAGGTCGCAGATGATGGTTGATCGCGCTGCGCAGCACCTCCGGCGGAACCATCCTCGTCAGGTCGAGATGTGCAGTCTGGCCGAGCGCGTGCACGCCCGCATCGGTTCGCCCCGCGCCGTGGACGGTGACCCGCTCGCCGCAGAACCGGGTAACTGCGGTTTCGAGCGCCTCCTGCACCGACAAGCCATTTGCCTGCCGTTGCCAGCCGGCGAACCCGGTGCCGTCATATTCGATCGTCAGCTTGTAGCGCGGCACGGCAGGACCGTCCCGGCGGCGATCGGAAAGCCGCGCAGAAAAGCGGCGGCGTCGAGCGGCGCCCGGCCCGGCC
>DASQCY010000281.1:0-3257 GCA_035634495.1 Allostellaceae bacterium | reverse complement strand
TGGCGCTCAGCCTCTCCGACCCGTTCTGCGTCGGCCGTCACCGCGAAGCGTTTCGCGATCTCGTCGACGGCCATGTCGACATCCTCTTTGCCAACGAGGCCGAGATCTGCTCGCTCTACGAGACCGCCGACTTCGCCGCCGCCGCCGCCGCGGTGCTCGGGCACGTCGCGATCGCGGCTCTGACCCGCAGTGCGGCGGGCAGCGTGATCCTCGCGGATGGCGCTGAGCATCGCGTCGCGGCGGCGCCGGTGGCGCGCGTCGTCGATACGACCGGAGCCGGCGACCTCTACGCCGCCGGCTTTCTCTACGGCTTGACCCGGGGACTCCCGCTTCCCACCTGCGGCAGCATCGGCAGCCTGTGCGCTGCCGAAATCATCAGCCATGTCGGCGCGCGCCCCGAAACAGCACTCTCGCGTCTCGTCGCCGAAGCCGGACTGGCCTGATCTCCGCGATCTCTTTGGCCGCCGGCCGCTGAGCCGGCCGTTTTGTATATGAATATCCGCAACATCGCGATCATCGCCCATGTCGACCACGGCAAGACCACCCTGGTCGATGCGATGCTGCGCCAGAGCGGCGCCTTTCGCGCCAATGAGCAGGTGGCCGAGCGGGCACTCGATTCGAACGAGCTCGAACGCGAGCGCGGCATCACCATCCTGGCTAAATGCACCTCGGTGATCTGGCGAGACGTGCGGATCAACATCGTCGACACCCCGGGCCACGCCGATTTCGGCGGCGAGGTCGAACGCATTCTCAACATGGTCGACGGAGTACTGGTGCTGGTCGATGCCGCCGAGGGCCCGATGCCGCAAACCAAGTTCGTCCTCGGCAAAGCGCTGCGTCAGGGCTTGTGCCCGATCGTCGTGATCAACAAGGTCGACCGGCCGGACGCCCGGGCGCGCGAGGTTCACAACGAGGTCTTCGACCTCTTTGCCGCCCTCGATGCGAGCGAGGCGCAGCTCGACTTCCCGACCCTCTTTGCGTCGGGCCGCAATGGTTGGGCAGTCGCCGATCTCGATGAGCCGCACCGCGATCTGGCGCCGCTCTTCGAGCTGATCTTGGCACACGTCCCGCCGCCTCGCGCCGATGCCACCGCACCGTTCGCGATGCTGGCGACGACGCTCGACTACGACCCCTATCTCGGGCGGGTGCTGACCGGGCTCATCCATGCCGGGGTCGCGCGGGTCAACATGCCGGTCAAGTCGCTCTCCCCCGACGGCCGCGTGATCGAGCAGGCGCGGCTCACCAAGCTCCAGGCGTTTCGCGGGCTCGACAGACGGCCGACCGAAGAGGCCCGGGCGGGCGACATCATCGCCGTCGCCGGGCTCGGCCTGACCACGGTCGCCGACACGATCTGCGCGCCGGAGGTCGTGACTCCGCTGCCCGCCGATCCGATCGACCCGCCGACATTGGCGATGACCTTCTCGGTCAACGACAGCCCGCTCGCCGGCCGCGAAGGGACCAAGGTGACCTCGCGGATGCTCGGCGAGCGCCTCTTCCGTGAGGCCGAGGGCAATGTCGCGATCCGCGTCAGCAAGAGCGAGGAGAAGGACGCGTTCGAGGTCGCCGGCCGTGGCGAATTGCAGCTCGGTGTGTTGATCGAGACGATACGACGCGAGGGCTTCGAATTGTCGATCTCGCGCCCGCGGGTGCTGTTCACCAGCGATCCCTTGACGGGGCGTCGACTCGAACCGATCGAGGAAATCATGGTCGATGTCGACGAAGAATTCGCCGGGATCGTCGTCGACAAGATGAGCCGCCGCAAAGCGGAAATGCAGGAGATGCGGCCCTCGGGCGGCGGCAAACTGCGGCTTGCGTTTTTCGGCCCGACGCGCGGGCTGATCGGCTATCAGGGCGAGTTCCTCACCGATACCCGCGGCACCGGGGTGATGAGCCGCCTGTTCCACGGCTACGCGCCATACAAGGGGGCGATCGAGGGGCGCCGCAACGGCGTGTTGATCTCGACCGCGAACGGGTTCGCCGTCGCCTATGCCTTGTGGAACCTCGAGGATCGCGGCGCAATGTTCGTCGACCCCGGAACCCAAGTCTATGAGGGGATGATCGTCGGAGCCCACACCCGCGGCAACGATCTCGACGTCAACCCGATAAAGGGCAAGCAACTGACCAACATCCGCACCACGGCGAAGGACGAGGCGGTGCGGCTGACCCCGCCGCAGAGCATGAGCCTCGAACAGGCGATCGCCTATATCGCCGATGACGAGCTCGTCGAGGTGACCCCGAAATCGATCCGCCTGCGGAAGCGGCTGCTCGATCCGAACGACCGCAAGCGCGCGGGCCGCACCGCCGCGGCAGCTGAATAGATCTGTTGGGCGGCTAGTTTGACTTTTCCGCTGTGCCGACTATTCTTCGGCCGGATCGAATCTAGGTTTTGAGCTGATGAGCAGCAAGCGCGACGAACCGAAATACAAGATCAATCGCCGCCTCGCCGTGAATTTGTGGGGCCGGCCGAAGAGCCCGCTCAACCGCCGCGAATACGGCCCCGGTCAGCACGGCCAGCGGCGCAAAAAGCCGTCGGATTTCGGAACGCAGCTTGCCGCCAAGCAAAAATTGAAGGGCTACTACGCCAATATCGGCGAGCGCCAGTTCCGCCGGCTCTATCACGAGGCGGTGCGGCGGCGCGGCGACACCGGCGACAATCTGGTCGAGCTACTGGAACGCCGCCTAGACGCCGTGGTCTACCGCATGAAGCTGGTGCCGACCCCCTTCGCCGCACGTCAGCTGGTCAATCACGGGCACGTTCTGGTCAATGGTCGCCGCGTCACGATTCCTTCCTACTCGGTTCGCGATGGCGACGCGATTGAACTTGCGGCAAAGGCAAAGGGGATGGCGCTCGTGCTCGAGGCGGCGCAGTCCGGTGAGCGCGACGTCCCCGATTATGTCGAGATCGACCACGAACGCATGCGGGGCCGGTTCATCCGTGCGCCCAAGCCGACGGACGTGCCCTATCCCGTGACGATGGAGCCCAATCTCGTCATCGAATTCTATTCGCGCTGACCGCATTCTCGACCCGCGCCAAAAGCCGCGCTTCGGCGCGGCTTTTTTCGTTGTGCGATTTGCTTGACACTGAGGGCGCGAGCGTCCTCGGCGGACGCTACCTCGACAGGCGGTCGCTATGCTGACCCTGCACCTCTCGATCATCCTTCTGCTGATCATCGTGAACGGTTTCTTTGCGATGGCCGAGATCGCGCTCGTGGCGGCGCGGAATGCGCGCCTTCGGCCGCTTGCGGAAGCTAGCAACC